>JAGTVG010000434.1 GCA_018224645.1 Cyclobacteriaceae bacterium | reverse complement strand
CATAAAATCAGACCGGCAGCGGATTTTTGATTTTTTAAAAATTTTCTGCCGGGACAGGCGTATTATTAACTAATATGTAACAATCATGAAAAAATCAAGAAGGTCCTTTATTAAAAGTTCATTCGTCTCCTCTGCCGGGATCCTCGGGCTCGGTGCCATTCATCAAAATGCTGCATCAGGTTCGATGGAAGGGATGATCCGACATAATCCGATAGGTGTTTCCACCTATTCCTTCTGGCAGTTTAATGGACCCAAGGAAGATACGCCGATTGAATACTGCATAGATCAGGCGGCCAGGATGGGTTTCGATGGCATTGAATTGCTGCTGGTCCAGATGGCTTCGGAAGACCGATCCTACCTGAATAAATTGAAAAAGCTGGCTTTTCACAACGGACTTGATCTGATGGGTTTTTCGACACACCAGGGTTTTGTTTATCCCGATAAGGAAAAACGGGACGAGGAAATCAGAAAGACCATTCATCAGATAGAGCTGGCCTATGAACTGGGGATTCCAACCATGCGTCTGAATACGGGAAGATGGGGAACAAGCGGTTCATTTGATGAGCTGATGGCGAACCGAGGGATTGAGCCGGTTCTGCCCGGATATACTGAAGATGACGGGTTTAACTGGGTGATCGATGCGATTGAAAAATGTTTATATAAGGCTGAAGAATGTGGTGTGGTCCTGGGACTTGAGAACCACTGGGGACTTGGGAGAACGGCCGCAGGGGTACAGCGGATCGTGAACGAGATCAGCTCACCCTGGTTGATGGTGACACTCGATACAGGTAATTTCCTTGAAAATCCGTATGATCAGCTGAAACAGCTGGCAGATCGGACCGTACTCATGCAGGCTAAAACCTATTATGGCGGAGGCAAATGGTATACCCTGGATCTGGATTATCCCAGGATTGGGGAGATCATGAGAAATACCGGTTATAAAGGATATATTTCACTGGAATTTGAGGGGAATGAAGATCCGTTGAAGGCTGTGCCGGAAAGCCTGAAAGTCCTCAGGGATGCTTTTTACTATCAGACCGAATAGAACTGGGCCATGGAATTGCAGGTTTATGAGTTTGAACTGGCTTTAAGATATCCTTTTTCTATATCCAGGCATACTTATGATTCCATCCGGACCATGATTGTCGAGCTGACTTATGAAAACATCTCCGGCTTTGGAGAAGCTACCGTAAATCCATATTATGGGATTACCATCGATAATCTTGTGGAGGCCTTCTCTACTGCTGCTGAATTTCTGGAGGATTTTCCCTTTGTATCTCCCCGTGACCTCTGGCAGAACCTGCATTTGCCGCTGACCGGAAATTTTTTTGCATTATCTGCCATTGACTGTGCCGCACATGATCTTTACGGAAAATTGAAGGGCGCATCCTTCAGCCACATGCATGGTATAAATTATTCAAAGTATCCTTTTACCAGTTACACCCTGGGTATAAGCGATACGGAGACCATTAAAAAAAAGATTCGCAAGGTTCCCTGGCCGGTTTATAAGTTGAAGTTAGGTGCACCGAATGACCTGGAGATCATTCGTGAGATCAGGAAACATACAGGATCATTGATCAGGATCGATGCAAACGGGGGGTGGTCCTTGGAACACGCTGTCAAAATGGTTGAAGTATTATCTGAAATCGGGGTTGAATTTGTAGAACAGCCATTAAATAAGGACCAATGGCAAGACATGGATATACTTCATAAAAAATTTCCCCTTCCCATGATTGCCGATGAAAGTTGTGTCAGGGAAGAGGATGTGGAAAAATGCCATGGAAATTTTGACGGGATCAATGTGAAACTTTCTAAATGCGGCGGATTAACACCTGCCCTGCGGATGGTGGAACGGGCAAGGGATCTGGGCATGAAGGTCATGATCGGGTGTATGACTGAATCGACGGTGGGAATTTCAGCCGCAGCCCAGCTGCTTCCCCTTGTGGATTATGCCGATCTTGATGGCCCTTTATTGCTGAAGGAAGATGTGGCAACAGGGATAAAATATAAAAATGGATGTCTGAAGTTAAAAAGTCGGAATGGTTTGGGATTTAATTTTAAATATGGAAAATTTGAATCCAAACTGGTTAAATTATGACGCTCCGAATCATCCTGATGGCCTCAGTATTTCCATGTTTTTTATCACATTGCGGGCAAACCAGCCAGGATGACCTTATCGAAAGGCTCCTGGTCAGGAATAAGGATTCATTTCAGGATATACTGGAAAATCCTGACCTTTATGGGGTGCAGGTCATCTATACACAGATAGAAAGAGACCCGGATAACCGGCCTTCCCTGAGGAAATTTAAATACAGGGTCAATCCGGCAGAATATTTTTACCCGGCAAGTACGGTAAAACTTCCGGTGGCTTTGTTATCCCTGGAAAGGCTCAATGAATTGGATATTCCCGGGTTGTCAAAAACTTCGTTGATGCTGACTGACAGTGCCTATTCTGGGCAAAGTAGTGTAAAACAGGACACCTCCCTTTCGCCCGGCAAAATGAACCCCTCAGTGGCTCAATACATTAAAAAAATTTTCCTGGTCAGTGATAATGTTGCATTTAACCGTTTATTTGAGTTTTTGGGCCCGGATTATATCAATAATTCCCTTCATGGGAAAGGATATACCGGTTCCAGGATCATACACAGGTTATCGCTACCGCTGTCACTGGAAGAAAACCGGTACACAAATCCGGTAAGGTTTTTTTATCCAGAAAATGAATTGGTCTATCAACAGGGGCTGATCTATGCAGAACAGGATTTTACCCCAGTGCAGAGGATCCTTCTGGGGGATGGATATATTTGCAATGATTCCCTGATCAGGGAACCGATGGATTTTTCACGAAAAAATTTTATTCCCCTTGAGGAGCTTCATGATATGCTGGTTTCAGTGATTTTTCCCGGAAATTTTGATCCCGGTAATCTTTTTGACCTGACTGAAACAGACCGGAAATTTATTCTCAGCTGTATGAGCATGTATCCGGGCGAATCTCAGGATCCTTTCTATGGCGAAAAATATGAGGATAATTATGGCAAATTTCTGATGTTTGGTGACCGGAACGGTAAGATCCCTGAAAATATCAGGATCTTCAATAAGATTGGTCTGGCGTACGGATTTATGGTGGAGTCCGCGTACATTATTGATTTTGATGCCGGGGTTGAATTCTTTTTATCAGCCATGATCCATGTCAATAAAAACCGGATATATAATGATGGCGTTTATGAATATGATACAGCCGGTTTCCCCTTCATGGGAAAGCTGGGAAGGATGATCCATCAGTATGAAAAGGACAGAAACAGGTCACATACTCCCAATCTTTCGGATTTTATGATGAATTATACAATCGATTAAAAATGGTTGACCAATGTCCATGAAAAACTTACAAACGGTTTTATTGTTGGTGATGCTTGTTTATCCCTCTTCCTGCCAGGAATCCGGGAAAGCCAGTGAAAACCGGATCAACCGGTTGATCGGTGATATCCGGGAAAAACATATCCCCGATACAAGAACCGGGATCTTTGAAATCCATGCCGGCAGGTCTGGTAATATCTGGCTGATTGAGGGTGTTACGGATCATCCGGAATCGTTGAACATCCTGCTGGAATCGCTGGAACAATTTGAAATACAATACCGGAATGAAGTTACTGTACTTCCTTCCCCTGAACTTGAAGGAAAAATTTATGGTCTTGTGCGGGTATCTGTTGCCAATTTGAGAACGCATCCCAGCCATACCGCTGAATTGAACACGCAATCCCTGCTCGGCACACCATTAAAATTACTGCAGAAGCAGCCGGGCTGGTACAGGGTACAGACACCTGATCGGTACATCGGCTGGCTCGATGAGGAGGGATTGACGCCCATGGATGAAGATGCATTCAAACAGTACAGGGCCGGAAACAAAATTATTTTTACCGGCTTATGGGGAAATTCATATACCGATCCGGGTGCGGATGATCTTCCGGTAAGCGATCTTGTGGCAGGAGCTGTGCTTGAAATGGCCGGAGATCAGGGGAATTATTACAGGGTGAGATATCCGGATGGCCGTCTGGCATATGTGCGGAAATCGGAATCCGAACCATTTTCGGAATGGATCGGCAACAGGGATCCGGATGCGGAAAACCTTGTTTATGTGGCCAGGCAATTGATGGGAGTGCCCTATTTATGGGGAGGGACCTCATCCAAAGGGGTCGATTGCAGCGGGTATACGAAAACAGTTTATTTTCTGAATGGAATGATCCTGCCCAGGGATGCTTCCCAGCAGGATGATGTGGGTATGCTGGTGGATGAAAAGAAATATTTTAACAGGCTCCAGCCGGGAGATCTTTTATTTTTTGGGTCGGCCGCCACGGATTCAACGGCCGAAAGAGTGGTTCATGTGGGCATGTGGATTGGTGAGATGAAGTATATTCATGCTTCCGGTGACGTCCATATCAGCAGCATGGATCAGGATGATCCCGAATTCGATGAATATAATTATAACCGGTATCTGAAATCAAGGAGAATCCTGAATTCCCAGTATATGGATCAATTGTTCATCAGTCAATTTTACTGAAAGTTTTTTGGAGAATAAAAAAAGACACATTTATATACATCCCGATGTTGAGCAGGTCCGGCAACTCCATGACGGTATCCTGGGTGCTTTCGATTTCTCTGATAGTATCCCGGATTTGTTGAATCGTATGGCCATCAACCTTTGCGAGGCAAATAAAGCCGGGGATCCGTGTTCACTGGTGGAGATCAGAAATTTTCTGAATTCGGGAACCTATAAACTGGGTGGGAAGAAGAACTGCATCGACCTTGGGGCAGCCAGGGAGATCATGGCCAGGCAGCATGGATGGCCAGAGGATATTTTTATGGCAGGATGATGGATACGGCATTCCTTCTCCGGACAGGAATACATGTTCAAAAGTCAGGAGCATATGATGAAATTTTACGGTTACTGACATGACCGATACGGGCAAATTATTTTCAAAACGTTCTCTTAAAAATCAAACGGGATCAAAATCATGATAAAATCTGTATTTATTTCAGGTGCGGCGGGAAACCTGGGTAAGGCTGTCTGCCGGAAATTTCTGAAGGAAGATTGGAAAGTTGTGGCTGCAGTAGGCCCAAGCGATGATTTGAAATTTATTTCACATCAGAATCTTAAAGCATTTAAAATCGATCTTTCCGATGAACCGAAAACTGAAAAATTGCTTGAGGAAATTTCAGATAATCAGGGACCTTTTTCGATGGCAATTTTTACCGTTGGGGGGTTCAGTATGGGGAGATTTACGGAAACAGGTCTCGGTGATATCCGGAAAATGTTCCAGCTCAATTTTGAGACTGCCTATACATCTGCCAGGATTTTTTTTCAGCATTTCTTGAAGGCGAAAATGAAAGGAAGAATGATCCTGATCGGGGCGCGGCCTGGACTGAACCTTAACCTGGCTTCGGATATGGTGGCCTATGGTCTGTCCAAATCACTTGTAATTGGCCTGTCAGAGATCATCAATGCTTCCGGTCAGGAAAGCGGGGTTGATGCTGCCGTAATCATTCCAAGTATTATTGATACACCGGCCAACCGGAGGGCCATGCCAGGTGCGGATTTTAACAAATGGGTAAAACCAGAATATCTCGCTGAAAATGTCTATTTTTTGTCCACTCCTGCAGGTTGGCAACAGCGTGCGGTGATTTTTAAGTTATATGGAGATTCATAAAATCAACCTCTGCATGGCACAGGAAAATTAAATTTGAACTATATTCAGGGAATTAAACTCCTTTAAATAAAATGAAAAAAATCTGTCCTTTAATTTTTCTCTTGTTGGGTCTTTTTGTACCGGATGTCAATTCACAGAATAATCCTGATTCCGAGGAATGGATCCCTTTATTCAATGGGAAAAACCTCGAACACTGGATTCCCAAGATCAAGGGATATGAAACGGGAGAGAACTTTGGCAATACCTTCCGTGTTGAAGACGGAATGGTGACAGTGGCCTATGATGCCTACGAAGATTTTGACAGCAGGTTTGGACATCTTTTCTACGATCAGCCCTTTTCGTATTATAAGTTACGGGTTGAATACCGTTTTACCGGAGAACAGGCACCCAAAGGACCCGGCTGGGCTTTCAGGAACAGCGGCATCATGATCCACGGACAACCTCCCGAATCCATGGCCGTTGACCAGGATTTTCCGATCTCGATTGAAGTACAACTCCTGGGTGGCGATGGAAAAGCGGAAAGGACCACAGCCAATCTTTGTACACCGGGTACCCATGTTAAAATGAATGGTGAACTGACCACCACCCATTGTATCACTTCGAACTCAAAAACCTATCATGGCGATCAATGGGTTCATGTTGAAATTTTAGCTTATGGGGATTCATTGATCCAGCATTTTGTTGAAGGGGATATGGTGATTGAATATACCCACCCGCAGGTCGGGGGGGAAGTGGTGAACGATTACAATGACTGGGCCAAAATAGATGGCACACTCCTGGAGGGAGGGTCTATTTCCCTGCAAAGTGAGAGTCACCCGGTACAGTTCAGGAAGGTGGAACTGCTGAACCTGGTGGGATGTATGGATCCGGCTGCCAAAAATTATAAATCCTATTATCTGAAGGCAGACAATAATCAGTGTAGGTATTGAATTTCTCCCGCCGTGGTCTCTCGCCTGGTGGTCTCTCGCCTGGTGGTCTCTCGCCTCGTGGTCTGACGACGGAAGGGGTGATGGAATAGCCGGCGGAATGATCTT
>JAGTVG010000433.1 GCA_018224645.1 Cyclobacteriaceae bacterium | reverse complement strand
GGATGAAAAATACATTAAAAATGCCAGAGACTAATTTTTCGACGCCAGGAAAAGGATCTACAGTCTGTATAATGACAATTTGCTGCTGGATAATTATATACAAAACATACCATCGACTACCTGGATGAATTTTATCAGATAATAGAAAACGAAAATAATCTTAAAAAGTCCATCTTCGATAAATGCCGGACCCAGTAAGAGTGGGATAGCGATGTCATCCCTTGAAGGGATGTCATCGCTGTCCGGGAAAAAATCATAAACTTGACAGCAGTTTAGTCGATTCAACCAGTCTGATCAGTTCCGCCCTGTACCCCTCGACATCCCTGCCTTTGGAATTTACAGCCCACTCAATGACCTGGTCGTAATCTGCGGAACCCTTGAATTCAGAATCCCTCAATATCATCCCATAAGCAGCGACGGAAGCCGAAAACCTGAAATTATCGGAAGTTTTCTCAAAGTCCGTAATATTGTTTTTGATGATCTCCATGGTCAGTTTGCTCTGATCTTCCTCAGGCAGCTTATATCTCAATTTAACGGTCATCATTTCTCCCCTGAAATGTCCCCGGTTCTCAGTTTTCTGTTCCTGATATTTCAGGGGATCGATATTGCCCTGATATTTATTATCCACACCAACAGGTATGATCTCATACAGTGCGGTAACCGTATGGCCTGATCCAAGTTCACCCGCATCCTTTTTATCATCATTAAAATCCTCATCCCTTAATTTTCTGTTCTCATACCCCACCAGGCGGTAGGATTGAACGAAGGCTGGATTGAATTCCACCTGGATCTTCACATCCTTAGCGATGGTGAAGAGCGTACCTCCGAATTCATTGACAAATACTTTTTTGGCCTCTAGGATATTATCGATATAGGCATAATTACCGTTCCCCTTATCGGCAAGGATCTCCATTTTCGAATCCTTGTAATTACCCATGCCGAATCCCAGAACCGTCAGAAATACGCCTGATTTCCGCTCTCCCTCGATCAGTTCTTCCATCCCGGCGTTGCTTGATATCCCCACGTTGAAATCCCCGTCCGTGGCCAGGATCAAGCGGTTGTTCCCCCCTTTGATAAAATGATCCCTGGCAGTCTGATAGGCCAGTTTAATTCCCTGTCCGCCGGCGGTGGATCCTCCCGCCTGGAGGTTTTCCAGGGAACCCATAATATTGCTTTTCTGGTCACCGGGTGTCGGCGATAATACAAGCCCGGCTGCCCCGGCATAAACGACGATTGAAACCTTGTCCTCAGCCCGCAGCTCTTCAATCAGAAGTTTAAAGGCTGATTTCAACAGCGGAAGTTTGTTGGCTGTATTCATTGAACCTGAAACATCGATCAGGAATACAAGGTTGGAAGGCGGCAGGTTTTCCGTCGGAATGATCCTTCCCTGGAGTCCGATATGTACCAGGTAATGGTTCTTATCCCAGGGGCATAGCCCTGCCTCTGTATTGATTGAAAAAGGTTCATCTCCGGAAGGTTGGGCATAATCATAGGAAAAATAGTTGATCATTTCTTCAATCCGTACGGCATCCTTGGACGGAAGCTGACTGGAACTGATAAACCTCCTGACGTTACTGTAGGAAGCCGCATCTACATCAATCGAAAAAGTGGAAAGCGGTTTCCGTGAAGGATCATGGAAAATGTTTTCGTCGATCGGGCTGTAGTCTTCGGTATTCCATTCGATCATCTCCTGATCCTGTGCGTATCCGGAAATGTAGGCCGGCTGGGCTAACATGGTCTCCCGCGAAGGCATTCCGGGCATGACCTTCCGTTTGTCCTGTTCATCTGTAATTTCAGCGATCTCAGTTTTTGTACCTGTCTTAACCGGCACAAGGGTTACATTGATCTGTGTACGGGATCCGATGGATACTTCCTGATCCACATAACCCGGATGACTGAAATGGATCCCTGAATGATGGTTTTCAATCTTCAGAGTATAATATCCTGCCTTATCAGAGTAAGTTATGATTCCAGTACCGGGGATCTCTACCCTTACTCCTTCAATGGGCAGATTGCCGGAACCTGAAAAAACATATCCAGAAAGTGTCCTGGTTTCCGTGACCGGGATTGCCCAGGCACAGAGTGAAATAACAATGGTTAACAGCAGTAATTTTTTCATGATCTTGATTTTTTATTGTCAGGATGCAGGAAATTTGAAATTCCATAAATTTACCCTGAAAAATTTTTATCATTGATGATAAAATGCTGATTTATAGCCACTTTTATTACGGGAATACCTTAATTAAGTATTATGATTATCTTTATTGTATTAGAGCCGGATCATTAATATAGGATGTTCAGATTTTCAAAACATAAAAAAATCCTGAGGTCTGACCAGGAATTACTTGGCTTGTATAGTGATACCGGTAAAATTGATTTTTTAGGAGAACTTTATGACCGGTATGTCCACATCGTTTATGGTACCTGTCTTAAATATCTTAAAAATCGTGAAGCCAGCAAGGATGCTGTGATGCAGATCTTTGAAAAGGTTCTCACGGATCTGAAGGGCCGGGAAATCAAAAATTTCAATGGCTGGTTCTATGTGGTCGCAAAAAATTTCTGCCTGATGGAACTCAGAAAATCAGGTAAATCCAGTGATATCGATCGTTTGGAAGAACATTCCCTGCAGGTTTTTATGGAATCCGCGGAAGATTTGCATCCTGAAGATAGGATCAGTCTGGAAATCACTTCAGAAAATCTGAATAAATGCCTGGATGAACTTTCCGGACCCCAGAGGAAATGTATTGAATTATTCTATTATGACGATAAATGTTACGAGGAAATAAACCTGCTTACAGGTTATGACCTCAAGAAAGTGAAGAGTTATCTGCAGAATGGCAGAAGGAATTTGAAAAACTGTATGGATAAACAACATGTCGAAAAAACTGAACCATCCTGAATTTCCGGACAGGGATACCCTGCTTGAATACCTGAAAGGCGGATTGTCCTATCAGGAACGTCACCGGATTGAAAAACTGATGCAGGAGCATGAGTTTTTCAGGGAAGTTGTGGAAGGTCTGGAATCCGAAAATCCCGGAATGATTGAAGATGATCTTACAGGACTTTCCAGAACCCTCCGGGAAAGGTCGGGATTACAATCCGGTACCGGATTTAATTTCTATAGAATGGCTGCTTCCATTTCACTGATCATCATGGCATCTGTCATTATTTTCGTGACGGTTGAAAGGATAACCCGGTCAGAACAGGAGGATAAACTTTCAGATGCTCAACTGGCCGACACTTCCAGGGTGGTAAAAATTCTGAAGCCTTCCCCCGAAATAGAGGGTTTAAAAGAATTAACGGAATCAGCAGCCGGTAAGGAGAATCCTTCTACCCGAGAAATGGACAAGGAACCTTCCCGGAAGTTGACTGATGATCAATCGGCACCGATATCGGAGGTTCTGCCGGACAAGGAGCAGTTGACGGTTCTTAAGCAGTCGGAACGGATATCCGCCCGGGAAATTGAAACTCCAGAAGATATTTCCGTCAAAACCGAACAGGATATGCTATCGCTGCAGAAAAAAATCGAACCTGTAAAGGAGGAAGAAGTTAGGCATCTTCGAAAGGGACCTGCTGGCATCGCCAGACTTACACAGGTTGACGAGGTGTCAGAGGTTCCGCCTGGGGAAACAACTCCCGGCATGGCCATGCCCTACATGTCAGACACGGATCTTCCGCAGCCTCTGGATGGTTATGAAGTTTACGAAAAGTATCTGGAAGACAGCCTGCAATACCCTGAATCTGCTTTGGATCATCAGGTACAGGGTGTTGTGATTGTCACTTTTACCGTGGGCCGGGACAGTATTCCCGATCATTTTTCCCTGAAAAAATCTCTGGGATATGGCTGTGATGAGGAAGCCATCAGGCTGATCAGAAACGGGCCAAAATGGAAACCTGCCATTGCCGGAGGGAATATCGTTGATTCAGAATTGGAAATACCGGTAAAATTCACGCTCCCCCCCTAATGGTAGTTTTTCCCTCCCAAATCTCTCTTGCCACACCACAATGAGATTCTCCGAATGAATAGGTACGTTTCAGCCCGCCTGGAATCTCTTTGCTATTCCCTTCGGGGTGAAGAAATCAGAATGAGCAATGATCCAGGCTTCGGTATGTCCAGGATCTTCCCCGCCGTACCCTTCATGGTGCGAATTCAGAATGAATATATGGAGGGCTTCAGCCCGGCATTGATCTCGCTTATTATGCCCTCTCGATGGACTTTCAGATCAGGAATATTTGCAAATTCCGTGTTATGACCTATAGGGATTTAAACCAACAGGGGAGAAATCGGATTCCCGCAGATTTAAGCACGAACCTCCTTAAATCTGATATGGAAATTCAGGTCAGCCTGTCAATTATCCTCCGCCAGCAGATCTCTAAGCTTGAAATTAACCCGCTTTGTTTCGCCATCCCTGGTTATGACAAGACTGATCCTTTTCCCTTCCCTGAAGTTGAAAATTTCATAAACTTCATTCAGGCTTAGTTTTTCAATGCTGATGCCATTGATATATTCGATATAATCTTCTTCCAGAAGACCTGCATCATAGGCAGGGCTTTGATCCCGTACATTCGAAATTTTAAACTTTTTCAACTCTTCACCATCAGCAATTACCGTCAGTCCACTCATATTATATCCAAAAGACTTTTTATACCTTGAACTTTTTTTCAGGTACATTTTTTCATTGAAATAGTCCAGTATCACCGTAAACCTGGTCAGTAATTCCCCGCCGATGGTTCCATTCCTGTATACCAGGCCTACCGTATCGGGGTAGGATTCCGGGGCCGGGAAGGAGGCGATCAGATCTTTAAATGAATATTTATCAATCTTCATCTGATCTATGTATGCGATCTGGCCTGAAATGGGCCCTCCAAGACCCCGCCCGATATCTGTTTTAATGTGCAATTCCGGAACATTGATATTTTTTATTGAATTTTCGTTGATCAGCAGGGCATGACTTGCTCCCGTATCGATCATGAATTTTCCAGTGAATTTACTTGTATCGTCTATGATTATGCTCGCCTGTATGTACGGTTTTGTATCTTCGATCAGAAGTGGAATCTCCGTATACCTTTTCTTTGGGGTATATTCCCCCGGCTCATACAGTTTCATGAACTTCCTCGTATAATTTATTTCCACAACAAACCGGTTAAAAATATCATGTCC
>JAGTVG010000432.1 GCA_018224645.1 Cyclobacteriaceae bacterium | reverse complement strand
AGTCCTCCCATCCATCGTCATCCCTGCCTGCCTGCAGGCAGGCTTCGGGTGAGGGCAGGGATCTCCGGGCTAACTGGCTGATGAACCTGAGGCTCAGGAAACCATACTAAAAATCCTGTGAAATTCTGAAATTTTTTAATGTAATTCATTATCTTGAACTCAAACGTAAATACTATGAAAACTTACCGAAACCTGATTTTAATACTGCTGATCCTATTTATCGGCTGTGATTCCTCCCGTCAACCTGATACCGCGGGCTCCAACCCACCTGCCCCCGGATTCAATGAGGCCGGATCGGATGATCAGGCAATAGAAATAGCCGACCAGGTGATGGCCGCGATGGGAGGGAAAAAAGCATGGGAAAATACCCGGTGCATTGAATGGAATTATTTTGGCAACCGGGAGCACATCTGGGATAAAAGATCCGGAATGGTACGCATTAATTATCTTAATGAAGACCAGCAGGCCGTGATCAATACCCGGAATATGGAGGGCGAAGTCAGAATTAACGGTGAAATGATTACCCAGCCTGATTCCCTGTCTAAATACCTCGACAGGGCGTATAAGACATGGATCAATGATTCATACTGGCTGGTAATGCCCTATAAACTGAAGGACAGCGGCGTTACCCTGAAATATATGGGGGAGGATACCACACAAAACGGTGCACCTTCCCATATACTCCAGCTTACCTTCGAGGAAGTCGGGGTAACCCCCGAGAATAAATATCATGTCTGGGTCGACCGGGATTCTCACCTGGTAACCCAATGGGCTTTTTTCAGGGAGAATTCCATGGAAGAACCGAATTTCATCACGCCCTGGTCAGCCTATAACAAGTACGGTGACATTTTATTGTCCGCTGGCCGGGGGGACCGGCAACTTTCTGATATTGCAGTTCATGACAAGGTACCCGAGGGGGTTTTTTCGCTGAATTAAAAATTCGGGCCGCTGAAATTTATTAACAGGATATTCGGATATTTTTTTATTCTGCTGGTCTTTTTATTTCTTTATTTAAAAAGAAAGGAGTTGATCTATGATCCATCCCTTGACCTTGAATTTTATTTTCAATGGATGATGGTGGCGGCAATTATATACCTGAGTATTTTACGCATTAACAGGTAACTGTATCTGAAAAAATCACCTGTGAAAATCACATTTTTCTGTACGAAAAATTATGACAAAAAGTATTGGCAGGCTTCTGGCTCTCCCAAATGTGTTGATTACTCACAATATCAGGAAAATTGTTGAGTTAATGTTTAACCAGGAAAAACTGGACCTTCCGCCGCTGAACGCCGTCAGGCATATTCGATACATCATAAAAATCTGAAAATTCCGTTCTGTTTATTAAAACCAAACGTTCATCTTCAATGCCAAGGGACTTCAGATATTTATACGCAAGCCAGGCACGCTGTTCACCGGGATCGCCTTCCTCGTTGTTGTCGACAAATCCGATCATGACAAGCGAATAGGGTGTTTTTTTGAGGTAAACTGCCAGGTCCTGTAATTTCTCCCTGGAGAAACGGGTGATCCCTTCCGACTCATTCTCAGGAAAATGGATCGATAACGGAAGTTTTTCCCAGACGATCAATGGACTTTGATATCCCTTTTCAGGTGCCAGATTTACCCCAAAAAGTTTTAACAGATCCTCATACATGGCATCCTGGTACCTCGGGTCCTTAATGTCGACAAGCATCATGGAAGCCCTCCGGTTCACTTTCCTGCCCCATGCCTCCGCATTGCTTAATAAGGGAAAATCCTCTCCGAAACCATGGATGTAAAGCTGATACTCCGGTGACCCGGTTTCCATGAGATAATCCCTTACCTGTTTTGCCCTGTTGACGGATAACGTTTGGTTATATTCGTTTGTGCCAATCCAGTCTGTATGGCCGGCAATTAAAATCCGGGTGGTTTCGCTGTTATTAAAAAACCCGGCCATCTTCTGAAGATATTTTTTATAATCCTCGCGGAGGGAATAATCATCAAAACCAAAATTTATCACGGGTACGATCATCTTATTCCGGTTGTCCAGTCGTGTAAGAAAAATCACATGATCCTCATTGTTCATGATCTGCTTTATCCATTGTTCATCCTCGGACAACTGGACAGATCTTACCAGTTCATCATGCAACGGTTTTGACCTGGACGATTTCAACTCGAGATCCATTTTCGGATAACTTGTTAGTGCCTGGTTCCCCGCACCTGTCACGGCACTTTCCGGTTCATACTCCGTTACATTCGGAAAATTATTTTCAGTTGTTTTTTTCTTTTCCAGCACTGCGGGATCCCCTTTCCCGGAATCATTTTCACCAATGACCGTTTCACCAGCCTCAATGCCACCAATGGGTACATTTCCTGTGGATGTATCTTCCGGTGTTTCCCCAGCATCAGTTTCCGCCATCTCATTCAGGAATCCCTCGTCCTCATAAATGAATTCCTCACGGTTTATCTTCTGAACGGCCTTTACAAATTGCGTTGAATCAACAAGGGTGATGATTTCTTCACGGCTGGGTAAAATATTCATCACATACTCAAAAATATCAGCCCGGTAATCAATAAAGATTTTCTTTTCCTTGAAACGATAGCCGGTGGCCTCAATGGCAAAAATGTATTCAGTTTCAAAATCGAGGGGTATCACGTATTTTCCCTGCTGGGATTCGTTTTGATCCAGAAAAACCTTTTCCCCGGTCCGGGTATTGTTAATGGTGATTCTGGCATTGATCTGATTCCCTGAAAAAGGATCGATCAGATTCATCTTCATCAGGAATCTGGTGGGCACGGATCCCGGACGCGTGATCATGTATATGTCCTTTTCTCCATATGAATCATTCCGGTAGGAAGAAAAATATCCCGTTGCCCCATTGGCCAGAAGGGAAAAATATATATCATCATCCGGGGTATTGATCGGGTATCCAACATTTCTGGGCGTTTCCCAGCTTCCCATATCTTCATGGAATACCGTCGAATAGACGTCAAATCCCCCCAGTCCTTTATGCCCCTTTGAACTGAAAAACAGTGTTTTCCCATCACTGTGGATTTGAGGAGCATCCTCATCATATTCCGTATTTATGGTTGATCCGAGATTGGTTACATTTCCATACTTTCCTGACTCGTCGATTTCAGCCCTGTAAATGTCGGCCCCTCCAAATCCTCCCGGTTTGTCGCTTGTGAAATAAAGATATTTTCCATCGGCCGAAAAACATGCACTTGATTCCCAATTGGCCGTATTGATATT
>JAGTVG010000431.1 GCA_018224645.1 Cyclobacteriaceae bacterium | reverse complement strand
CGGGGGATATTTTACATGCTTTATTTTTGGGGCATATTTATTGAAAAAATTTCTGTTTAATTTTTCATTCATTTAATTCTACAGGATCGCTTTCTATGAATTGAATGATCAGATGTTCAAAAACATTGGGGTAACCCTTTTTTACCCTGTTACGGTCAACTTGATATTGTATTATTCTAAGAATACTTATCCGGGATTCCATATTTATGTCATCAAAAGACGAGTCCTGCTGCGGAATCGGGGATAAGGGGATACGGGATATGCGGAAACGGGGATATGTGGAAACGGGGAAACGCGGAAAAGGGGAAACGGGCAGCCAGTGAACCATTGAACCATTGAACCAGAGAATACTTTCCCTCCCTGGAGGGTGCATGTGGGGGTACAAAGCCAGGGATCCTTTATGATATTCATGCCATGACTTTGGAGTCATGGCATGAATATCAAAGGAACTCATTCCTCCCACCACCAGGGTTTCACATTCGAAGGAATCCCGTCCCCGTATTCAAGGCAACTGAAACATTTGGAGGGAGGATCAACGGTGGGATCCGTGCAAAATTCCCTCCAGGTATTGGGGACAGGAAACTCAAGGTCAGTTCTCATAAAATCCCAGCGTGCTCCCTGCTCACCCACCACGCTGAAGTATCCGTAGACTTCCAGATCTGGATCTTCCGAATGCAGGTTGGAAAGCAGATTAAAGGGCGGAGGATCAAAAAGGCCCTTCCGCTCATCCTGTTGCCGGATTTCCGTGAGATAATTATAATAATGCTCTGACATGGCATACTGACTGATCAGCATGGAGATCCGGTCGAAGATCCGGTCATTCCCATCTATCCGCAAAAAAAACAGATCCTTTTTGTATCCTCCTACATTGTCCTCATGCATAACATAATCCGTAAGGTAATAGGGATCCGTAATCCAGCAGCGATAAACAGGGCTTGTGATTGAAGCAAGGGTAGCCCTGTATATCCATGTGGCATTAAAATCCCATTGATAGTAGACATGTTCCTTCTCTGTAATGGAAGGAAGTTCAACCATTACATTGACTCCCCTGACATTGACAAGCTCCCTTTCATTGTTCCGGAAATCGTATTGTTGCCTGATTACCTCTTCAAAATTGATATCTCCCATTGGACCTGGTAATTTTTCGGGAAGTTGTTCCCATTCGGATTCAAAGGATGCACCCTCAGGCAACATTACCTTCAATTGATACTGCATCCCAGGGATTGCCTTAAAGTCTTCATCAAATAGAATATATATTCCTGGAATTAATTCCGAAGCCACATATTCCCGGATATTTCCCTCACTGTCGACTAAAATGACACTGGCATCTTTCACGGGCTGGTTACGTTCATTGGCCACATGGCTTGTTTGACTCAGCCTGACGGTAAAATACCTGCCATCAGCAGGAATTTCCATGTATTCCCGGTAGGACAGGTCAGAGATCTGGCCTTCGATGACCAGGGATGGATATTTGTTGTTGATCCTGAACTCATATAATTCCACACAACCTGCGGCCATTATCCATAAAATGATCAGTATTGTACCTGGTCTCATGGCTAATATTTAAAATTATAACTGATCGACGGGAAAATACTGCCCAGGATGGAAACCTTATGTGCCATGCCATATTCATCGAAATAGATGGAATAAGCATTTTTTCGTCCATATACATTGTAAATGGATAGGACCCATTCCCCCCTGAAACGTTTGTTCCGTTTGATCTTATCCTCCAGAGTAATGGTAAGATCCAGCCTGTGGTAATCAGGCATCCTGTATTCATTCCGGCCGGAATAATTCAGAACGGACAGAACAGGGCCGAAACCGAATTTTGAGACTGGTATGGTAATGGGGCGTCCGGTCTTATAATTAAAATTCACCGATATTACCGATCTTTCCCATATCCTGTAATTTGCCACAAAGGAAAGATCATGAGGCTGATCATACTGTGAAGGATAATATTCCCCGGAATTGATATTCAGGATGGGGACTTCCGACTCAAACTTTCGCAGACTTCTGGACCAGGTATAGGAAACCCAGCCCTTTAATTTTTCTTCATTCCTGTTGACCTGTAGTTCCACCCCATAAGCCCGGCCAGGTCCCTGTGTCAGTCCCCGCTCGAGAGACTCGTTCAATACAAGATCAGCTCCTTCAATATAATCCACAACATGGATCATCTTTTTATAGTAGGCCTCCGCCGAAATCTCATATTTATTGTTCCTGAAATTCCTGAATAACCCGAAAGAATACTGATCACTTGTCACCGGTTCCACCCAGGGACCGCTAGCGATCCAGAAATCCAGCGGTGAGGGGGTAATGGTGTTGGAAATGAGATGTGTATACTGAATGGTCCGGTAATAGCTGGCTTTAATGGATGAATTTTCGTTAAAACCATACCGCAGGGAAACCCTGGGTTCCAGCCCGCCGAATTCCGATATTAAATCACCCGATGAATGGCTGACAGTATCGGTAATAGAAGGATACCTCCCATCCAGGTTATCATAATCAAACTGGTAAATATCACCAGGACCCAGGCGAAAAAAGTGAGAATATCGGAGACCAAGGGATAATCCCAGATCCTCGAAAATATCATAACTGCTTTGAAAGAAAACAGCGGTTTCAATGGCCCGCTGATCGCCGACATCCCGTGCAATCACATTGGTCGGACGGGTGGTCGGATCAATCTCTCCGGGTTCGATGACAGAGCCGGAACCCTCAAGACCGAAACTGACCGACAATCTTTCCGCCGGTGAATAGAGCAGGTTATACTTCAGCAAAAGATTATTGATGGAATTTCGGTAGTAAAATGATTCGGTTTCTTCCTCGAAATTAACATGGCTCTCATAATTGCTGCTTGCCACAATAAACAATCCGGAAAACGTCTCATTGAAGATATGATCCCATTTCAGGGATAGATTCATCGTATTCCAGCTGAAAATGGAATCATTCCCCAGCTTGAAATCATCATAACTGTAATAACCTGAAAGGGATACCATGTTATTTTTATCAGGATGAAAAAATATCTTGCCGGTCAGGTCATGAAATTCAGCCTCACTGTTCTTCAACTGAACATCCTTGATCTGCCTCACAAGCCAGTCGCTATAGGATATACGCCCTCCAACGATATAGGATAATTTATTTTTGACGACAGGTCCTTCCAGGGTCAGCCGGCTTGAAACCAGTCCCACGCCGCCCGAAAAAGAATGGCTGGCCAGGTTGCCG
>JAGTVG010000430.1 GCA_018224645.1 Cyclobacteriaceae bacterium | reverse complement strand
GACAATTGCTTGCGGCATTCTGGTCGATTGGGTAAACGGGTAAAGGGTATGCTTGCACCATTCTGTAACATTTTTTTCAGATCCCGGTGCAAGCATCCGCTTCTGCCTTCCTCCTCCCACATGCGCAATCCAAACACCGGTGCAGGCATTTGAATGTACCCATACATGTGCTGGCCTGCATCCTTACATATCCCGTATCCAGCCTCTGGATTTACCGGGTTTAAATGCAATCCAGGAAATACGTAAATTTTCCCGGTTAGAATGGCGATTCGCCGTCAGCCAGCAGGGTGATGAAGCTGTTCGCCTCGGCAAAAAATATCGCTTCTCCATCCCTTACACGGATCGGCCCGCGCTGGGACATTTTACTGTTTTTGTTCGTCACATAGATTTTCATCCATTCCATACCGGCTGGAAATCCTATTATCGTAGCCTGTCTCGAAGCGCCATTATTTACCATATGAACCGTGTAAATTCCCCTTTCATTATCCCCAAGAGCTGCGCAGGTGATATTTTTCTTATCTGCTTCCACAGGCATGGCGAACAGATCCTCCGGCATATCAGCGATCTGTTTGAAATTCCAGAACCGCTGCGTCGGCGTCAGCGGCATGTCGTGATTCCCGAATATGCCGCCCCCGGTCATGGGAGAATAATCCGCCGTGAGCTGCCATTGAAGGATTGATTCAGGCTGACATATCTTTAATATCCTGGTATAAAGATTCATCTCCTCCATGGCATAGGTGGTTTCGTTGAAAATGTCAGGATACCTGTGCGCACCGGCATCCATGCTGCCTTCGCCCACCAGAAGCGGCAGGTTCATTCTTTCAGCCGCAGATGCCCACTTCTGCAGGTTTTCATCGGTAAAGCCTCTCCAGGAATGGAATGAAACGGCCCCGATGTATTGATGTGTTATTTTGTCATTGATCGCTGCCTCTACAAACGGCCAGCCATTGGCATCAGCCGTATCCCCGAGGAGCAACCGGGTGTTGATTCCCCTGGATTCAAGGTAGGCACCCAGGCCCTTGATAAAAGCCGCATGCTCCTCCGGTGTCTGCCTGACATAGATGCCTAGATCAGACTCGTTGAAGGAGAACATGGCAAATTCGAAACCAAAGTTATCCCGTGTGTACTGGATATAATCGGCGATCGGTTTATAGATCTGCTTCATTTTCTTATTATCAAGTGGATTTCCCCTTAATCCTCCGGGCTGCGGGCCAAAACTCATCTCACCCGCAATGGCCCAGTCGGGTGCAGACCAGTCGGATAGAATGACAGGCATACCAAGATTATGAAGGCGCTGGGCCATTTTCATTGCATCTTCCACGCGCGAATGCAGTTCGCCGTTGTTTGCTTTTGTCATGGGATCGTCGTTTTCTTCGGGATGCCAGAAACGCCATGGCATTTCAACACGTCCCCACCTGACGTCCATGTTTTCAAGACAATAATCAATGACCGGTGGATCAGTATCGGGATTCTGGAGACGGAAGTTGCCGCCAAATCCCTTAAAAGGCTTTCCGGTAGTATTTCTGTCCAGGGTTAAAACAACGGGATCGGTATCAGCTACTCCTGTTGCGCTGATCTTAAATGATCTGTACTCGGAAGTGCCTTTTGTCAGATCGCCTGTCATCAGGGCAAAATAAACTTCAATGTTACTGTTTTCATTGGATGGGTCCTTTCTGACAATGATTTCGGTGCCTTCATTGATATTGATTTCAAGATCTCTGGCTGCACCTTTCACTTTCAACCCTTTTGCTGATCCACGGAGGATCTCATCAGGACTGGAAGGTATCGATCCCATGATCTTTCCGGGAGTAGGTCCGATAAATTGTACAGTGGCGTCACCATATTTCGAAGCCGGCAGGTCCAGCATGAAAAAAGTACCAATGATCGTGGTGTCTTTTTCATTCCGGTAGTTGATCCGGACATTGGCCATTCCGGCACCCAGTTCTTCCACTGACTGATCATAAAAGAAATCATCAATACTGACATTGGTGACCTGCGTGTTACCTTCCCTGCGGTAAAAATATCTCGCCCTCTCCTTGGCGGTTTTTCTTATGGCTGTCCAATCGGCTCCCACCAGACCCAGTGTACTGTTGAGCTCCATCAATTCTCCATCCAGCCGTATCCCACTTATGTTGCCCCAGGTATAAACCTCCGGCTGGGCTGATAGGTTTAAAATGGTTAAAAAATAAACAGAAAGGATCCATAAAAAGTTTTTCATTTCAGCTTCCTTTAATTTCATAATACAACCATCGAAGATAAAGAAACGATTTAATAAGATGTAATAAATACACCTTAAATTGGATGACTGGTTTCAATCTTCAGATTACCATCCTCCATCCCCGGGGATTCAGAATTTTGATTTCTGATGATTTCTGGAGGATCTTGCATTTCAGCGAAAATATTTCAATATTGAAGATTGGTTTGAATTTATTCATGACTATTCCTGATGAAATAGCCGGCCGTATAACATGGCTTCGATTGCCTTGCGCCTCAATTTCTCAGGCGTGGATTGTCGTGAGATTTATATCCCGTGGATTCCCATGAGGGTTACACACACAAATTCCCGTTTGGGTAAAGCCCGGATGATTCCGCCGGAGGAATTCCCGGGTTCTTCCAAAATCTGTGCTTTTATTTCATATAGCAGGTATGTTGCTGTCTTTAAAATTAAAAACCAAAATATTAAAACAATTCCAATCATGAACCAAATAACCAGACTAACGGATTATCAGGGTTAAGGTCTGGTTGGTTGCCTTAGGACAAGACGAATTGGTCCCGGGGCGGCCCTGGGGTTTACGGGTGGTTTGTGGTAGAAACCATCGGGAAATGCATTAGTGAATTACTGATGTCGGAAAGCATGTTAATTGGGGCATATGCTCATTTTATTTCCATGAATGGTTGGTGAACATGTCACGTTTTTTCGCGGTTTGTCACTCTGGTATGCCTTCGCCCATTGAGCCCGAGCGACTGTCGATGTTCCTCCTTCGAGCTTCCACCTTCGAGCTACTTTCAGTTTCCACCTTAGAACTTTCAGCTTCTACCTTCAGGCATCGGGCTTTGGGCTTCGAACTTTATTCATCCCTCAGCGACTGGGCCGGGTTAGCCGATGCTGCCCTGTAGGACTGGTAACTCACGGTCAACCAGGCGAGCACAAGAGCGACCAGTCCCGCTCCCATGTAAAGAATCACACCGGGAATATCCTTGTAGGCGAATCCCTGAAGCCAGGCCCTGATGCCATACCATGCTACCGGAACGGAGATCAGGAACGCGATGATCACCAGTTTCCCAAAGTCCTTAGACAGCAGAAACATGATATTTCCCATGGTGGCTCCCATCACTTTTCGCACGCCGATCTCCTTGGTGCGTTGTTCGGCCATGAAAGCGGCAAGGGCGAACAAACCCAGACTGGCAATGATAACAGCCAGGACTGCAAATACCGAAAAAAGCTGGCCTGTCTTTTTTTCAGCCTGATACATCCTTCCGAAATCCTCGTCCAGGAAGGTATAGTTAAGGGGTTCGCCCGGAGCCATATTTTTCCATTGTGTCTGTATCAGGTTGATGACTTGCGAAACTTCGGAAGCATCGAATTTAAAGGAAATCCTGCCCGTACTCGGACTCAGCATCATACTCAACGCCCCGATATTTTCCCGTATCGATTCAAAGTGAAAATCCTTCACCACCCCAACGATCCGGAAACGTTCATATTCGTCCTCCTTCACGGAATTATCGGGGTGGAATTTAAATGTATAAATTTCTTCGCCAACAGGGTCATCGAATCCGAACTGTTTCGCCGCCCGTTCATTGAGGACTACGGCACCTGAATCGCTTGGAAATTCATGGGAAAAAAACCGGCCTATAACCAGTTCCAGGCCCATGGTCTTCATGTAATCGTGATCGACGTTCCACCGCTGCATATTCACCGAATTTTCCAGTGTCTTATCGGCTTCCTTCCAGAAGGTCGTATTACTGCGCGCGGAATTGGTGACAGGCAGGAAACTGGAAACCGTACCGGAAAGTATCCGGGGATCCCTGACCAGTTCATCCCTGAAAGCATTGATCTGATTACCCAGTACATAGGTGTCTTCCAGGATGATCACCTGGTCCTTATTGAACCCGAGTTTTTTATTTTGAATAAAATTCAACTGGTTATAAACCGCCGCCGTGCCGATAATCAGGATGATTGAAATGGAAAACTGAAAAACCACCAGAACGCTTCTCAGCAGGCTGCTCCTGCTTCCTTTCGACAATTTACCCTGAAGGATGGTTACGGGCTTGAAGGAGGACAGGAAGAATGCCGGATAAATGCCGGCCAGGAAACCGACCAGGAGGCCGGATACCAGGATAAAACCCCAGAATACAGGATCCCAGAAAGGCATCACGATGGATTTTCCGGCAAGCCTGTTGAAGTATGGCAGAATGGTTGATGTCAGCACAATTGCCAGCAGAATGGAAATGGCTGTGACAAGAACCGATTCAGTCAGGAACTGCCTGACGATATAACTTCTGAGTGATCCGAGAACTTTCCTGATGCCTACTTCCCTTGCCCTGTCGGCCGACCTGGCAGTAGCCAGGTTCATAAAATTCACGATGGCCAGGATCAGGATGAACAGGGCGATTGCGGTAAACAGGTAAACATACCTGATATCCCCATTGGCCTCAAATTCCTCGTCGATATCTGACTTCAGGTGAATATCTGGCAGGGCCTGGAGATACATTTCCGCCTTCACACCCTCTGACATCAATTGCTCATAGGTTTTACCCATGATATCCTGGACCTGCGGGCCCGCATGACTGATGAACATTTCATTGATCTTCCCTTCAACTTCTTCCGGATCGGCATCAGGACGCATAACAAAATAGGTATGAAAATTATTGCTGAGCCATAGCTGGTCCATGCTTTGATCGAGACCGGTCATGGCGAGCAGAATATCAAAATGAAAATGGGAGTTTTTTGGTATGTTGCGGTATACGCCCGTAATTTTATAGTTCATGTGGTTGTTCAGGATCAGGGTCTGATTCAACGGGTCCTCTTCACCGAAGAATTTTCTGGCTACCGATTCGCTCACGGCCATGGTATTGGGTTCTGTCAGAACCGTGCCTGTGTCGCCCGACAACAGGGGTATGGTAAATACCCTGAATACCTGCGGATCGGCCCAGATTACCCGGTTCTCATTGAAATTTTCGGCCTCCCGCTTGACAAGGAATGTTCCCCAGTTCCTGAACCGGGTTGCCACTTCAACTTCCGGGATTTCCGACATCAGCGCTTCGGCGAAGGGAGCAGGGCAAACCGCAAGATGGGAATCATTTCCGCCAAACCGGAGATGGGTAGCAACCCTGTAGATCCTGCCGGCTTTTTCGTGATGTCGGTCGTAACTCAGTTCGTCCGCAACAAAAAGCGCAATGAGGATCGTGCAGCAAAGACCGATGGAAAGTCCTGCGATATTGATCAATGAATAAAATCTCTGTTTGACCAGGTTCCTGTAGGAAATTTTAAGATAGTTGTTGATCATGGCTAATTTATTTGAGGATGTATTGTAAAAAGTTTGTTGTTGTATGTCTTCTATGTCTCCTTCATGGCCGAATAATGTCAGTGTCGCACGGTAAGCCTCCATAAACCGCATGCCCTCCTCCATTTTTTCCTCCACGGTTGTGCAGACATGATCCGCCAGTTCTTCCTGAAGCGGCTGGTATACCAGCCCTCTCCGGTTCAGGTCGGCAATAATGTAATCTATCTGGCTTTTTTTTAATTCCATCAGCTCGTTTGAGGATTGATCTGCAGGATCTGGCTCATGACACGTACAAAATCAACGAATTCATCCACCTTATTCACAGCCGTCGTATTTCCATGACTGGTAAGTTTATAATATTTTCTGACACGTTTCCCGATATTTTCAGTTTCGGTCGATAGATATCCTTCGGCTACCAGCTTATGAAGGGTAGGATAAAGCGCGCCTTCTGTCAGGACTAGTTCTCCCCCGGACATTTCCCTTACTTTCTGCGTAATTTCATATCCGTACATTCTACTGTGATCGGATAATAATTTTAGAATGATGGTCTGTAATGTGCCTTTGATTAATTCCGTCTGTTGCATAAGAAAGTAATATATAAGAGACTGATGCATATGACGACATAATTTTTATACGGGTTACAGGAAAGACCAGGTTTTTTTAGTTGAATTCAATGCATTTTAATTAAATTCACTCCGCTTATGATTATCGGCATAGATATAGGCGGTACCACCACCGACATTGTAGGTCTTCTGAATGGGGAGCTGCTGACCCCGTTGACCGTAAAAGCGGATGATCCTGTCACCTCTGCGGCCGGTGCACTCGGCAAATTCCTGGAGGTTAAAAATTTTGCCCTGGAAAATGTCCGGCTTATTGCTGCCACCGGGGTCGGTGCGGGCAAAATAAAAAACAGGCTTTTTGGCATTCCGGTAAGGATTGTGGACGAATTTGATGCCATAGGCACTGCCGGATTATTTTTATCCGGATTGCAGGAGGCAGTTGTTGTGAGTATGGGAACAGGTACGGCTGTGGTGATCGTGAAAGACGGGAAAATTATTCATTGGGGAGGAAGTGGCGTAGGAGGAGGGACTCTGGTAGGACTTGCCAGGAGGATGCTTAACATCACCACGATTCATACCCTGCTCGATAAGGCGGGAAAAGGAAAGCTGGAACGTGTTGATCTTACCGTGGGAGACATAGCAGGAGGGTCACTTGATAATTTGCCCGCCTCGATCACCGCCTCCAACTTTGGGAAAATGTCGGATGATGCAACCGATGAGGATATTGCACTGGCCATTCTTAATCTGGTGGCTCAAACCATCGGCGTGATGAGCATAGCGGCCGCAAGGTCGGAAGGGATCAGGGACATCATCCTGACGGGCAAACTTTCAGGTATTTCCCTGATGAAGGATATCCTGGAAAAGGTCGCCAACCTGTACACGACAAAATTCATCATTCCGGAACATGCTGGTTTTGCCACCGCCATCGGGGCGGCGCTTTATGTCAACCGTCAGGTATAATCACGCAGGGATCCTGTACCTGTACAAAGGGAGATCCCTTCCCGGAATGCTTCCTGATGGTTTTCTGCCAATCTTTTTACATCCCATTCTTTCATAAAAAGCGCATGCGAACGGATCGCTCTGTACGATTATGTTTTTATACCCGCCGGTTTTTGCCTGTGCGGTTGCATGATTGAACAATAATTTGCCCAGTCCCGAACCAATGTATTTCGGCTCCACAAACATAAAGGTCATTTCAATCGAATCAGGGTTGATTTCCTGCAGAATGTAAAAACCGATCAATCGTTTTTTTGACTCGGCCACAAAGATCGTATGATGATTCAGGTGTTCCCCGGTGACGGTCAGTTCCTCCACGCATGCACGCATAAAAGTATAATCATAACCCCAATAGGATTTTGATTTCATGGCAAGGCTGGTTAAATCATCGATTTCATTTTCAAAAGGTTGCCGGATGACATGTAAATTGTTTTTGACCATACCGAAAAGTATTTTATGTGATAATTATTAAAAATTCCAACGTAATCTCCAATATAAAAGTTGACCGATATCCCCGTACTGCGTTCCGGCCCCCCCCCGGAAAAATTGCGCAAACAGCAGGAATTCAAGGTTTTTCTGCACGGAAAATGCAATTCCCGGACCGAAAAAAAATGACCCGTCATAGGGATTAAGAATGGTGGCGAAATTCCCGTTGATCAGGGGAGTGAACGGATATGAAACCTGGCCGAATAACTCCATTCGCGAGGGAGTCAGATTCTTTGCTGAGGTTCCCCCGAAAAAAACCCCTTCATCGAACCGAATATCTTCCGTTTTTCCAAGACTGTTATAGATCATCGCGATCTGGGCATATAACTGATTTTTAAATGAATAATCCGCGGATACCGAGGCGACAACCTGGTGTTTATTTGAGATATTCTCTTCAACAGCGTAAAAATAGGTTGCCTCCCCCCTGAAGGCAGCGCCCTTAATATTCCCAGACCATCCGGTTCCCAGTACCCAGTTGTTTTTCACAAATCCCCCCAGGAACTGGAAATCATAATTCCATTTATTTAACTTATATAGCCCTGCAAACGACAAATCCTCCACAGAATCACACAATTGACAAACAAACTCGCCATAGGAGACAAATCCGGTATAATATTGAAGTTTGACGGCATCAGTTCCAGGCCTTTCCTCATAATCAAAATCAAAAT
>JAGTVG010000429.1 GCA_018224645.1 Cyclobacteriaceae bacterium | reverse complement strand
CGGCTTCCTGAGGGTATTCTCCTGGTTGCTGGTGACAAGTTGCTGTTAACAACCTCTACAAGAGAAGTATGAGTTCTCCTTTTTTTTAACATTTACGGGGCTGTACAATAAGTTCAAAGTATAAACTCAGATTCATATTTATCGGGAAAGGTTCAGTCTGGCGAAAAATCAATTATTTTGTTGGATTAAATGAATACTTTTTGCGGAATGTTGCAATTAAATTAGCTTTCATGGATTATTTTATCCTGCTTATCAGTGCCTGGAATCTGGGTTCTTCCCTTAACCGATCATACTTGGGATCAGTCAATAAACCCCAGAACAGGATACCACTACCTCCTTCATTCCAGTCCAGTACCAGCCATTCAATGGCTTTTTCCCTGTCATCCAATCCGAGATAAATGGTCGCGATCATCAATGCCGGGACATGTTCCTGTTCCCTCTTCTCCATCTGGTAGTTCAGGATTTTTTCAGCCTCAGATCTATTGCCGGCCCTTCCGTAAGCATATCCCAACATCCAGTTCGTTTCCCTTCCTGCGGATCTTTTTTGAAAAGTGGTAATGGCCTCATCATATTTTTTAAGCTCCGAATACATACAACCCTGCAACCATAAGAAATAATTGTCTTCCGGATATTGTTCTAATGCCTGGGTTATATAATCCAAACCTTCATCATATTTGCCTAAATTATATAAGACCTGGCCTATAACGCCAATAAATCTTGTGGAATGGGGATCAAGTTCCAGGGCCTTCCTCAATAGCTTCATGGTCTCTTCTACATTCTCTTCAGAAACATAGACAAAAGCTAGAAATTCGTAAGGAGATAAGTAATTTGGACTCAGCTCGATGGCTTTGGTGAGATAACTTTTCGCAGTTTCTTTTTCAAAACGGCAAAAATTTATTGCTCCGAGTGCACCATATATCGCGGCATTTTCCTCATCCTGTTCCAGGGCCTTAAAGGCTGCGTTCAATGATTTTTGAAGGAATTCCACGGCAGGTCCCCTGCCCCAGAATATGTATTCCAGATATGCATAGGCAAGACCCACATAAGCCAGTGTAAAATCAGGATCGAGTTCAATGGCTTCATGATACAGATTAACGGCTTCGTCAAGCTCATGAATTCGTCCGCCGCCTTTGTAAATCAAGGACTGTCCTTTCTGGTAACATATATACGCCTTTGAATTCCGGGTGGGAACCCGGCTAAGGATATTTTTATCCTGATCAGAAAGTTCAATTTTAAGCTGATTGACGATCTGTTGTGCAATGTTATTCTGCAGCAGAAAGACATCTTCCAGTTTTTCATTGAATGCTGGGGAAGCCCATTCCAGTTCTTCAGTTTCAGTATTGCTCAGTTGTACATTGACCTTGATAAAATCCTCCGCACGCTGAACATTCCCTTCAAGCACATACTGGACATTCAGGTCCTTCCCGATTTGCCTGAGTGACGTGTGTTTGTCTTTATAATACCGGCTGGAAGTCTGGGCAATTACTTTTAAATTATCGATTTTTAAAAGCTGTGATCGTAATTCGTCGGCTATGCCATCCGCATAAAATTGCTGATCCGGCATGGAACTGTAAAAATTAAACGGCAGAACGGCAATGGACTTTTTCATTGGCGTATTTTCAGAATGGTTCTGATCTGGCTTTACCAGGTAATATATGATAATTGCCAGAATGAGCATAGCAGCGATGGAATATATAAAAGACCTTTTAAATTTACTGTCTGCCGTAAATATACGTGACCTGGGGGAAGATCTCAATTTCCCTGATATTTCGGAACTTTTTGGAACAGGGAATCCTTCATTCGCAATGGCAAATACTTTCATGGGTTGTTTTACATTCTTAAATTCGAATGCACCCAATGATTTTATAGTGAATTCAGGGTTATTCCTGATTTTCTCAAATACATTTTCGGAAAAAAATATGGTTCCTGCCTTGCCCAGGGATTCGATACGGGATGCCAGATTCACCCCATCGCCAAATATCGTCTTATTTTGGATCAGAATTTCACCGACATGAATACCGATCCGTAAAGGTACCTTCGGATCTTTCCTTAAATTTTCCTGGATCTCGACCGCACATTGTACAGCGTCAGTCGCACTGTTAAAAACTGATAAACAGCCGTCACCGTAGAATTCGATCACTTTTCCCTGATGTTTTTTAACGGTTGATAACAAGGTTTCCTTGTGATGTACAATTGCCGCCATTGCTGAACTTTCTTCCTCCTGCATCATGGCTGTGTAACCAACAATGTCGGTAAACATGATGGCAGCTAATTTACGTTGTGTTGTCATCAGATCAATTGTACAGAACTAATTCAGAACCAAACGGATAATTTAATAATTTTTTTAATATTTACCATCATCCGCCTTCCCGCATTCGTTTGGATTTTCAGGTCTAAAGGCGGGCTTTCCCGGGGAGATTGAATTCCGGAGATCAACTTCTCTTCCCAGGGACCATACCCCTCAAATTTTTATATCCTGGTCCTGATAATACCGGGGCGGCTATGGATCTGATCAGGTTATAATTAACTGAAAATCTACGGTCCGATCCTGCCTTCAAATTGTAATGCTGAATTTAATTCCTTCCCTTTATTCACGATGAATCCAGGCAGGGCTTTGATATCTTTTATGGTCGTCCTGAAGTTCACTATGCATAGACGGAGCACAAAAATTTCCCCGATCATGGCATGGGAGACAAAAAACTCACCACCGGCCTGAATGGCATCAAGCAGTTCCTTATTCAACAGGTTCAGATATTCAAGTTTGCCGGATTCATCCAGCCCGCCCGGCAGATTTTCGGGGACATACCTGAAGGTGGTAATGCTTAGGTGCCAGGTGAAAACTTCTATTTCTTCAGTTCCGGACAAAAGTTCATAGGCGGCTCTGGCAAGAAGGATATCTTCCCTTATCAATTGCCGATAACCCTTTTTACCCATTTGCTGAAGGGTAAGCCAGACTTTCAGTGCCCTGAATCCCCTTGAATTCTGGAAACCATAATCCACATAATTCACCTCCGCATTATCGAAATTATAATAG
This sequence comes from Cyclobacteriaceae bacterium, assembly GCA_018224645.1. GTDB lineage: Bacteria > Bacteroidota > Bacteroidia > Cytophagales > Cyclobacteriaceae > JAGTVG01. Next base: position 6,931 of record JAGTVG010000429.1, on the reverse strand, counting down.
ACAGGGTGGTAGGAAAAAGTATCGGACAATTTTGCCGGATCCTTCACTAACACACATCCGGCCTCGAGGGGTGCATAAAGCCATTTATGCGGGTCCACCGCAATTGAATCGGCTCTGTTTATCAGTTCGATGCCAGGTTCGAATTCAGGAACTGCAGCTGCCAGGCCGCCATAGGCTCCGTCGATATGGAACCATAACTGATTTTTCCGGCAGATTTCGCTGATCTGTTCCAGCGGATCAACTACACCCAGGCTTACGGTGCCTGCTGTCCCAATGACCAGGAACGGCAAAAAGTCACTTTTTATATCCTCTGAAATTTTCATTTCAAGGCTTTTGGTATCCATCGAAAAATCCGGAAGGGTTGGGATCCACCGGATCTGTTCCGTTCCCAGTCCAAAGAGATCAGCGGCTTTATGAACCCAGGTATGTGTCTGCTCGGAGCAATAGCAAACAAGCGTCCGGGGATAGTTTTTTAATCCTTCCTTCCTGATATCCAGCCCTGTTTTCGCCCGGATGGAAGCCATGAAACCAACATAATTTGCCATATTGCCTCCGCTGACCATGAGTCCTCCCCCCGCCGGGTATCCCAGGAATTCACCGATCCATGTTATGGTTTGCCTTTCCATTTCAGTGGCCATCGGTGACAGGGCATAGGCGCCCACGTTGGCATTCACGCCGGAAGCAAGTAAATCGCCCAGGATACCCAATGGAGCAGCCGACGACGTAACGTATCCCCAGAATTTGGGATGGCCGTTAAAAAGGGAATGATTGAACAATAATTGACAAGCATGGTTAAGTAACGCTTCCGGATCCATACCTTCTTCAGGCAGGTTTCGTCCCGTTTCAAGGAGTTCCTGGATTTTTTCAGGAGATTCCCCGGAGGTAACCGGATGTTCTGCAATGCCGTAGAGCAATTCACTGATCCGGTCGATAAGCTGATGCCCTAATTTTTTGAATTCATCCTGGGTCAGATCAATGGGAATGGTTCTGTTTTCAGGGATCTGGGTTAACATGTTGTCTGGATTTTGGGGTTCAACTTTTCAACTGATAAATTTAATGATTTGACCGGTTAAGATGCTATGTTTTCCGAATAATATGGATCCTTTACCCGGGAGAATTTCCTGAGATGAATTCCCGCGTATCGCTGAAAAGGTCAGTACTGATATATCTTTCACCAGTGTCTGGCAAAAAGGTGAGGACATTCTTTCCGCGGCCGATTTTTTCCGCCACCTGAACGGCTGCCCAGACATTGGCACCTGAAGATATTCCGGCAAAGATGCCTTCCTTTCTGCAAAGTTCACGGGCCATTTGGATGGCATCCTCATTTTCTACTTTTATCACATCATCAATGATATCGAGGTTCAGGATATCGGGAATAAAACCTGCACCGATTCCCTGGATCTTGTGAGAACCAGGTTTTTCATTGGATAATACAGCCGAAGAAGCCGGTTCAACGGCAACAACCACCAGGTCTGGAAATTTTTCCCTGAGAACCTCGCCAACACCGGTTATGGTGCCCCCTGTTCCCACCCCCACAACAAGGTAATCCAGGGGCATTTCATTCAGATCATGCAGGATCTCCAGGGCAGTGGTTTTCCTGTGGATTTCCGGATTGGCCTCGTTTTCAAATTGTTGGGGCATGAAATAATCGCCCTCCTCAAGCATGGACTGTGCTTTCATGACTGCGCCAACCATGCCTTCCTCTCCCGGAGTGAGCACCAGCCTTGCCCCAAGATAGGCCAGGACCGATTTCCTTTCCTCGCTCATGGATTCAGGCATCGTGAAAATGATCGAGTAACCTTTAACGGCAGCCACCATGGCGAGACCAATACCGGTATTTCCCGAAGTTGGTTCGATGATGGTCATGCCTTTTTTCAACTTCCCGGACTGTTCGGCTTCCTCTATCATGCCGAAGGCGATCCGGTCCTTGACAGAACCGCCCGGATTGAATGATTCTATTTTCAAAAGGACCTGTGCGGCATGCACAGAGACAAGTTTGTTGAGCTTCACCACAGGCGTACAGCCGATCGTTTGCAGAATGTTGTCAAGGATCATGTCAGATTCATTGATTTTAGATTGAGATTAATTCGGTTAAATTATACCTGATGGGGAGAGGCATATCGGGTTCCTGATTCATTTCTTTGATATGATCATTGGTTTCACATTGTGTACGTTGCAGTAAGGTTAAATTGAAAGAACATTCTCAGGCATAATCTCCCAAGATAAGGAAAAGATTAGGAAAAGCAATATCGCAGGCAAGGGGATACAGGTAAAAAATGCTGCGGGCATTGATCATGAATTGATGAAAATCTTAATAAATTCAAATTCTGCAATATCATCACTTTAAAAGGTTGCATATGAAGGAAGGAATCCCGGCAGATCTGTCCTGAAACAACGGGAAAGGTGATGTCATTCAGGAAGGCACCCGATAAATCATTGAAGTATCCAAAATAAGTTCGTATCCTTTTTTATATGGATTACGCCGGAAGGACGAAAGGAAACGGGCAACAGGCAATTATGTGATAGATTTCAAGGTATGTCTTGTTTTTTGGCTCTTGTTCTTCAGAAGGAACCCAGATAGGCCGATAGTGACAACCAGATTGGCGGCCCGCTGTCCTTCAGAAGCGGAAACAGCCCACATATTCAGTTGGAGGTCAATTAATTTGGTTTTTGGCTGAAAATGGATTATTATATATATGATTGGAAGGAAGCTGAACAAACAGGATCATGGTTAAGATCGGCATAATCGGTCACAAATATGAAAGGTTTCTAACTCCAGCCGAAAGTAACTGGCTTGCTTTACCATCTATATATCACCATTATTCATTCAAACAATCAAAAATATGTTACTCCAACAAGTGAATCTGCCGTCGGGTTTCCTGGAAATCCTGCTTGTCATTACCCTGATCGTCGTGATCATCTTATCCTTTATCCATCTGTTTAAAATGATCCGGACGGATCAAAGGTTGAAACAGGTAGAAGATAAAAAACAACTTTATGAGATCATCGCTTTCCGGTATCAGAAAATATTTGAAGCGCTTGAAAAAATATATGCACTGGGTCCAAATCCAAGTCTTGCCTATAAGATGGATGCAAACCTGATGATCATTCAGGATAAGGAAAAAAATGAGGCCTTCATTGCTGAAATTGAATCGCGTTGGATCAATATCAACCGGATGCTTACCTCGGTCAGGCCACTGATCAGCGAAGATATTTACAAAAGTGAAAAGGAGTTCTTTGAAAGTGAGTCAAAGCTTGAACAACATCTTCAGGCTAATGTAACTGAAAGGGACTCGCATGAAATAGTGCACGAACTGACTGATAAGCGTATAGAAGGCGAACAGAAAGTGATCAGGATCCTTCAGGAACAGCTCAGACAACTCACACAGCAGGTAGAACTCTCCCGGGTCCGGTGAGATTGCCAGGTAAGGTGAGATCGCCAGGAAATACGAAAAACCCGTCAGAATTCAGATGATGTATATCTGGTGCTTGAGGAAAAGAGCACAGAATTTTTCCGGCATTAGATATACAATAATTTCAGGTGACATACGTTAACCATAAAAATTGCTATTGAATCTCAAACAACGCTTAAGAATTGTTCTTAAATTCAATGAAGATTCTAAAATTTTTTTTCAGGTTATGTTGAAATGATATATTAAAGAGCTGTGTAAAAATCAATTAAATTTAAGGTTCTTAAGAAAAAAACAACACTGAGGTAACTGGATCTTATTTTTAAAAATATATATTTCATAAAAGTAAAAAAATTAAAGAAACCCACTTATCAAGACAGATATAGTGAGCAGGACCGGGAAGGATTTCATCCTCCCGGTCCGTCCATTTTATATAAAATCCACTCAGAATGAATTCTTTCCAGCGGGACGCTCATGATCAGAGACCGGAATAAATGGGACCTGCATTTATTTAACAGCCCTTCTCTCGATCACATTTTCCCGGGAAGGCAGGTCCGGAAGACCTAATGCTTCCTTTATGCTGCTGTAATCCATATAATCGGCCATCCGGTTAGAAGCCCAGAAATCGCCCGGTACAATGACAATTCTTGCTACCCAGTCATCTGTATCTATGGCTGCCAGCAGGTTCAATGCAAAGTTTGCCTGAAGGAATAACCTTACATCCTGAAGTGTAAAATCAAAATTATAGATCAATGTCCCGTTTTCAGTCAATATGGTCTGGGGGAGCTGGCGCCAGATCTCAAGTGTTTCCCCTTCTATTTCTTCAGCGCCCCATAATAAATATACAAGGGCTACATCAGATGCCAGCCCTTCAAAATCATCCGGGTAATTTAAAAAGACATCGTACTCAGGACCCGTAAAATCAATACCTTCAAATTCGAATACATAGCCGCTTTCACCGGCCGGTCCCTCCGGTCCCTGGGGTCCCTGGGGTCCTTGGGGTCCCTGCGGTCCTACAGGCCCTTCTTCGGAAACACATCCATAGAACATGAGGCTGATCGAGATTATGGTAAGTAATGCAAGCTGTTTCATGACCATTCTGTTTTTGGTTTTTCCGAAAGATATTCAAAAACTGGGCCAATTTCGGAAAAAATGTAAAGGGAATGATTTTTATGGCATAATGGCTTGCAGGGCCCAGTTTCACGAAGGGTAAATGCCGTCATATGGTCTCCCGTTATCCGATTACTGTTCAGGATATTAAGCCTGGAACTCCAGGATAGCACTCAGGATGTATCCGGGCTTGATCTAATTATTTTTCAGGCTGACCATCACCACTCCATGCGGCATGATACTGGCAGAAAATGAATCCCTGTATTCCCCGATATCCTTCTGTCTCCAAAGGTCGCGGAGCTTCCATTTTCCTTTTATGCCCATTTCTTCCCAGTGAATATTTAGAATCGAAGGAACCTTTTCAAGGTTAAAAATGCCGACAGCATAAGATCCATCAACCATTTCCTTAACCAGCACCAGATCTTTTTCGGATTGTCGCAGGATCCTGGCCTGTTTGCCCAGTGGATCCTGAATGACGGAAATCACTTCATGGTTGCACAATACATTTAGGGTGAATTCGTCAAGCCTGCCCATATCCCCGCTGAAAATAAGGGGGGCTGCCATAAGACTCCACATAGACATATAGCTGTATTGTTCATCCGGCGTGAGCAGTGTACTGGCGCCAGTGAGCATCCTGTTGGCATCCCCGACCCATCCGATGAGGATATAGTCCGGGTCATTCCAGGATCCGGGCCGTGCATATTGCCAGTGTTGTGCATTGCTCAGACCGATGTAATAAAATCCGGGGAGTTCCCGGTTCTCTTCGAGGCCAAGGTCACCCGTAGTACGCCAGCAATTTCCAACCTCGCCACCCCAGGTCCAGACATCTCCCATACCATATTGACAGAGGTTCAGCACGATATCCCGGTCGAGTGACCGCAAAAATTGCCACATCTGGCGATAGGGTTTGATATAATCCTCTGTGGATACCGGATCGGCGAGCCTGCCATAACTGCACCAGTCATACTTGAGAAAATCAAAACCCCATTCCGCAAATGTTTCCGCATCCTGATGTTCATGTCCGTAACTTCCGGCATATCCGGCGCAGGTGGTCGGACCCGGTGAAATATAAGTACCGGCTTTAAGCCCTTTCCCATGAATGTATTCAGTGAGGGCATACATATCCGGAAATTTTTCATTGGTCAGCAATTTTCCGTCCTCACTTCTGGTTTTTGAGTCCCCGTCCGGATCCCCGGGATTTACTTTTACCATCCAGCAATCGTCAATGTTTACATACTGGTATCCAAAATCCGCCATTCCCGTTTCTATCATCTGATCCGCTGCCTGGCGCATCAGGCTGTCACTAATGCGGTCGTAATGAATATACCAGCTGTTCCATCCCATCGGCGGGGTCAGGGCCAGCGTATCACCTGCCACGATGGTAAATTCACGTGAATCACCTCCGGATGTATTTTTCGCTTCTATTTGTAACATGTACTTACCACTTGTCTCCAGCCGGCCGGTTATAATCCCGGTGGATCCGTTCAGGGTAAGCCCGGCCGGCAGGTTTATGGCCTGGAAATGGATTGGCCTGTCGCCTGTGCAGGGGATCCTGTAAATGAATGGGGATCCGGGACGCACGCCATAGACCGATGGCCCATTGATCCGGGGTGTGGCAGGAGGTTTTGGCGTAAGGATCGTTTCATTTAAAGGTTGATAGGGATGGGGCGGATTGGATCCGCAACCTGATGCAATAATGATCAACAGGATCAGGTATGGCAGAAAAATTCGGGTTTTCATGATGGGAAATTAATGTGAAAAAATATGGACTAATTTAGCGATTGAAAACCGGAATTAAAAGGTGTGGATATCTGCAACTCCTTTCCGGCCAATAAAAATTGTTTAAAAGTTTTTTTAGATTAACTTCATGGAGGAAAAGTTAATTTTAATTACCCGGGATTTTTCATGCAAATTCCGTGTAATCTCTAACTTACTAATACTGTATTTATAATAAACACTGTAAACATAGAAGTTAAATTCAAATTTTTAATTATAGTTTGTCATGAGTAAAAATTCAATTACCCGTCGCCGGTTTATAAGAGAATCTGCCGGGATCGGTCTTGCGGCAGGCGCAGGCAGCCTGGTCCCCTTTACAGCTAAATCCTATTCCCGGATTTGGAAAGCCAATGAAAGGATCAATATGGGTGTCATTGGTTGTGGTGGAATGGGAAATGCACATATGGAGGCCCTGGTCAATATGCAATCAGGTGACAATATCGGGATGGTGAAAGTTTGTGATATTTATGATAAAAGGCTGCAGATGGCTGCAGAAAAAACAAAGGCCACGGCAGTGTAGCATTATCTGGATATTCTCAATGACAGAAACATCGACAGTGTTCTCATCGCCACACCGGAACATTGGCACTTTCAGATGATCATGGAAGCCATCGATGCAGGGAAACATATTTATG
>JAGTVG010000428.1 GCA_018224645.1 Cyclobacteriaceae bacterium | reverse complement strand
TCCAGGGGCTGGGAAACCACTTCTATAAGGTCAGCACAGAATCGGCAGCAGCCCAGAAATATTTCAACCAGGGACTGACCCTCGTGTATGGGTTCAATCATATGGAGGCCCTGCGCTCATTTAAACAGTCAGCCAGGTTAGATCCCAATCTGGCCATGGCTTATTGGGGGCAGGCTTTGTGCTGGGGTCCCAACATCAATCTTCCCATGAGTGACGAATATGGCAAACTGGCGCTGGAGGCCATTCAGAAAGCTGGGGAATTGAAAATTCACAGCAACGAAAAGGAACAGGACCTGATCGATGCCCTGGCTGAAAGATATTCAGGGGATACTCTCATTGAAAGGCCTGAGCTGGATCATAAATATGCGGAGGCAATGAAAATCCTGCGTGAAAAATATCCCGATGACCTGGATATAAAAACCTTATACGCCGCTGCATTAATGAATACGATGCCATGGGATTATTATATCGATCCGGATCATCCGAAACCGGAGACTGAAACGGTGATCAAGGTATTGGAAGAAGTCCTTGATACGGAAAAAGATCATCCGGGTGCCAACCATTATTATATCCACATCGTAGAACCTTCCACCAGTCCTGAAAGAGGATTGCCGAGTGCTGACAGGTTGGGTGACCTGGTCCCAGGTTCGGGACACCTCGTTCACATGCCATCGCATATCTATATCCGGACAGGTCTCTATCAAAAGGCAATTAATTCCAACCTGAACGCCATTCTTTCAGATGAAGAATACATTGCCCAGTGTCAGGCCAAAGGTGTCTATCCGGGAGGGTATTATCCGCACAACATTCATTTTCTGTATGCAGCATCAAGCCTGGCCGGGAACCGGGAGATGGCCATATCATCGGCCAGGAAAGTCAGGAATAAAATGCCTGCCGAAGCGATCGACGACTCCTATTTCACCCAGGAATTCCTGACCGCATTATACCATGCCTATGTTATTTTCCAGGCCTGGAATGAAATGTTGACGGAACCTCCTCCAGCACAAGAACATATGCATGCCCGGGTTGTCTGGCATTATGGACGTGGGATGGCTTTTCTGGGGAAAAAGCTGGAAACCAGGGCCAGTAATGAACTGGCTGAACTTAAAAAGCTTATTGAAGAAGAGACGTTTAATTCAAAATACCCTGAAGATTCGGAAACATTTAAAGTCGGTCAGATCGCTTTGCATGTCCTGATGGCGCAGCAGAAGATCAGCCGGGGAGATCTCAAGGGCGGGATCGGGGACCTTGAGGTTGCCAGGTCAAATGAGGATGCTTTGAGATACAACGAGCCGGCCACATGGTCATTGCCCGTCAGGTGGATCGAGGGGGCGGTCCTGCTGCAGGATAACCAGCCGGATCAGGCTGAAATCCTGTTTAAGGAAGACCTTGACAAAAACCGGGACAACGGATGGGCATTGTATGGCCTGGCCGAATCATTGAAAGCCCGGAACCTGAACCAGGAGGCAGAACTGATTGAAAAACAATTTGCAGAAGCATGGAAATGGTCAGATATCGAAGGCCGCCTGATGATATTCTGAGGATAAACAGGATGATTTCCATCCGGTGGGTTAGTCCCGGTGATTAATTTGATTTAAAAAAACAAAACTGTATATAACCTATACAACCATGAAGAAAGGAATAGTCCTCCGGCTATTCCTTTTCCTTTTTTGAAAGCGGTATTGATTGTATGTCATCCCGGCATTGTCTAATTTTAGTTTGAGTTTATTTTTTATATTGTACAGGAAAACTTACCATATCATGACACCATGGCTTTTAATACAACATACTCACCGGATCCTTCTTATTCTGTTTTTTTTATGGATCACTGATCCTGCATCAGGCCAGGTGAATTCAACAGACGAAGATAAGGCTGGATTTTTAATCATGTGGGAAGACACCAGGCCTGCAGGAAGGATATTCATCAACAATGGAAGATTGGAACGTATGCGGATCGTTTCCGGCCGTGGCAGGGTCGACGGATCCTCGTTCCGTATTAAGTCTGCCGGCGAAGTGAAACTGGAAGTAATCAGCACTGCCATTAACACTGGACCGGGCAGTCAATCGACCCTGGTGCATGTGCTGACAGAAAGTCATCCGTTCAGCTTTTTTCTGCGGGATGTAAACGAACAATATCCCATTTATATTCCGGAATTCCGCGTGGTTGTCAGCGTCCCCGGAGATCCGCGGGGATACCGGCAGATCATCCGGGAGATCCAGGCAAAAAATCTACGCCTGAAGTTGGAGCAGATAGAGAGTGAGCCTGAATATTCCTATGACGAAGCGGCTTTCATTACACGTGATCAGCCCTGTCCAACCTGGCTTGGACTCAGCAGGGATGTAAGAAATTTCGAAATTGATTTTGCCCGGAAAAATGAACCCACCGAGATGGGTATCATTAATCCCAAAATGGCCGCAAGTCCGGTGTTTTTAAATAAGGAAGAAGACAGGGAGGTACAGTATGGCTTTGTGCTTGGGCGTGGAGTGGGCCCGGTCCTGGATGTAAACCGCAGGCTCGATCAGGGTATTTTGCCGATTCTCCGTACCGATCTGGTTGATGAGGATATTTCCTATGAATCCATATGTTTTACCTCCCTTGAAAGT
>JAGTVG010000427.1 GCA_018224645.1 Cyclobacteriaceae bacterium | reverse complement strand
GGGTTAATGGTTATACAGCATTGAATACAGAATAAAATAGCATTATTTTTAAAAAAATTGTATTTTAAAATCGCCCATCAAGCTGGAACAAAATGCATTTGAAAAAAATTACCGTTTTTCTTTTCTTTATTTTCACAATATTCTACTGTTCCGGGCAGGATTTACGGATCGACAGCCTGAGGGCGGTTATCCTGAACTCAGCGGATGATACCATCAAGGTCAATGCTTTGAATCAATTAAGCATCCTGTTCTGGGAATCCCAACCCGATCTGACCATACAACATGGCAGACAGGCAAGGACATTGAGTGATGAAATTAACTACAGGAAGGGAATGGCTTATGCCCTGAAAAATATGGGAATGGGCTATTATACCAAGGGCAATTATGTTGAGGTACTGGAATCCTGGAAACAATCCCTGGCTGCATTTGATTCGATCGGTGACATGAACGGTGTGTCAAATATCCTGAATAACCTGGGAACGATTTACACCAACCAGGGGGATGATGCTCAGGCCATCGGATTCTATCTCAGGGCTCTCCAGGTAGCGGAGGAAGTGGGTGAAAAACTGAGGATTGCTTCGGCTTTATTGAATATTGGAAATGTATATCTCAATAAAACGGAAACACATGATAAATCGCTCAACTATTTATTGCGGGGGTTGAAGATCATGGAAGACCTGGATGAACAGGATGCAATTGGCACAGCTTCTGTAAACATCGGGGAGATTTATTTTTTAAGGGATGATTATGATTCGGCGCTATTCTATTTTGAAAAATCTTTGAGCGCATCTCAATTTGATGGATCCAGCAACATGCCCTCCGCCCTGAATAATCTCGGGATGGTATATTCCGCCAGGGAAGAATATGGTAAGTCAGAACGATATCATAAAGAGGCATTGGAAATATCCCGGCGTTTCAATGATAAATTACAGGAAGCACAATCCCTGACAGGCCTGGGTAATGCCTATAAAAAACAACAAAAATACCGGGAAGCAGTGTCGATTTACAGGGAGGCCGAATCAATTGCAAAGGAAGTCGGGGCCAGCAAGGAATTGAAAGAAGTATATGAAGGCATCTCGGAGGCCTATGCCGAATTGCGGGATTACCCCAGTGCTTTCAGGTACCAGACACTCCTGACTGAAATAAACCTTGAACTTTACAATGCCGAAAATGATAAAAAGATCGAACGTCTCCAGTTTTCATACGAGATCGAGAAAAAACAGGATGAGATCGATCTGCTTGCAAAAACCGCAGAAATAGAGCAATTAAAAACAAAAAGGCAGCGCGCCATCAGCATGGGTCTGGGTATCATTGGATTTCTCATATTGATCCTGGCGGGCGGTTTATTTAACCGGTATAAGTTCATCCATAGGACCAATAAGATCATCGAAGCCGAAAAGGATCGTTCCGAAAACCTTCTGCTCAATATTCTTCCTTCCGAAACAGCCGAAGAATTAAAACAGTTCGGAGAAGCCAAGGCACGCCGGTATGAAATGGTCAGCATTCTTTTCACCGATTTTAAAGGATTTACGGCAATTTCTGCCAATCTCAGCCCGGAAGAACTGGTGAAAGAGATCCATCATTGTTATAAAGCCTTTGACGACATCATGACCCGGCATGGCATTGAAAAGATCAAGACCATCGGTGACGCCTACATGGCAGCCGGAGGTTTGCCGGTCCCCAATGAAACCCATGCACGGGATATGGTGAGGGCAGCCATCGAGATCCGTGAATTTATGGCTCACTTGAAAGCGGATCGCATAAGCAGAGATGAACCTTTTTTTGAAATACGCATCGGTATACATTCCGGCCCCGTGGTTGCAGGGATCGTCGGGACCAAGAAATTTGCCTATGATATCTGGGGAGACACAGTGAACCTTGCTTCCAGGATGGAATCCAACAGTGAACCCGGAAAGATCAACATATCAGAGACAACCTACCAGCTTGTCAAAGATCAATTCCTTGTCACGCCGAGAGGCAATATCAATGTCAAGGGCGGAGGAGATAAAGGGATGTATTTTGTGGGGGAAGAAATCCGGCAGATGGCGGAAATCGGATCGAAACTCATGGCATGACTTCGAGTCATGCCATGAGTTTCGATTAAGCATATCAATTCCGGCGGGTCCGCAATTAAAAATGTATTTCGCCGTTTACAATTTGGAATGAAAGCTTATTAATCACAAACGCTAATTTTTATATCTCTTTCGCTTCGCCATGCAAAAACTGATCTTATTAATGTTAATGCTTCCTGTGGCCATGCCTACAGCCTCCGGACAATATTATGAAGGACCCTATGATCCGGTCAAGATCCATTATAAAACCCCGGGATTCATCTCGATCAATGAGATCGGTTATGGCAGTGGCCTTGGCGAATCCGATACGATTAGCCTAAAGTACTCGGAATATTTTGTATCAGTCACTTCGATTCTGGGATATTATGTCAGTCAGAATTTTATATTCGGTGCAGGAACGGGAGCTTATTTTTATAACGGCGGCACTCTTATCCCCATTTTCGGAGACATGCGTTTCACCTACAATTTTAAAAGGATAAATCCCTATGCATCGGGTTCCGGAGGATTCCTTTTCTATCTCAGTGATCCTGGCTCAAACATAAAATTATTCATAAGTCCAATGGTGGGTGTCCGGATGGTTGTAACCTATTCTGTTGCGGCTACTGCATCGGTTGGTGCTCATATACAGGAAGGAGGAGCCATGGAAGACAGGGATACCTTCATTAATTTCAAGCTCGGTGTTCACATCAAACCCCGGAGGAAATAGCATCTCCGGTTTCCTTGTTCTTCAAATAATCCTTCAGTTTGGAGGCACTGGCGCTTCCGGACTTGATCAGCCTATCTTACATTTTCCGGGAATCCAAAACAAATTTTATTCCATCCCCGATCTGACTGATCGTATTTCCGTATGAATATTGATATTGATTCAGAATGGAAGAGTATTTGCATGGCTGTTGCTGTAAATATTGACTAACATTCCAGATTTCAGCAACGATGAAAGACAGATCATTGGCCGGCGAAACTACAGGAATTGGCCTGACCATATCCGGAAAACTTGCAGAAGATAAATATGTTGAGATCAACGCAGAAAGAATCCCGCCGGACGAATTTTTGCATGAGCACATCAGACACATGCCGGGTGAGACAAGAGCCGTGGATATCGAAAAACCGGGGCTCGAGATTGGAAAATATAAGGACCTGAAAATTCTTGTAATGAATGCCGGCAGGGGGATCCATGAAAAGATCCGGGAAGGGCATCCGGATAAATGGCGTAATATCCTCAACCTGCACATATGCAGAACATTGCGTGTTCTGCGTGCAGATTTGCCATTTATGGACAATGGGAACGTGATTTTTTTATCTTCGGTTTCCGCCAGTAATACACATCCATCCGGGGGAAACTATGCTACAACCAAAGGTGCGCTGGCTACCCAGGCCGAAACCCTCCGGCATGAGGAACAACCGGAAATCAAGTTGACCGACATCTCCCCCGGAATAGTCAATACTCCATTCTTTAAAGATATCTTATCCTCGAAAAACAGAACTGGGGCAGACCCCCGGGAATCCATAGAGCCTGAAGAAATTGCCGGTGCGGTGCTCATTGCCGTGAACCGGAGATCCGGAACCACGATCAATAATATGATCATCCGCTCTTTAAAAGGAGTACTGTGATGTGGAGGAATAACAGCTTCATCCGTGGAAATAATTACACTGTTTTGCTTTGTTTTTCTACGGCAATCTTCGGAACTAACGGCTACCTGTGGCATATGTCTGACCCAAAAAGAAAAAAGACAGGGAAAATGCCCGTAAAAAATTTGGGCTTCACACACCAGGGAAAAAAAGGTTGTGGAACTGGAACTTTAAGTAATGTGAACAAAATCTAAACTATTCATTAAGAATTTATAGACCATGAAAAATTAAATAAGCAAACTGGTTTCGGGAATTAGTTATGGTTATATCCCTGCTCTACATCTTTTTTCTTTCGATAATTTCACCTGCACTTATAAAACCGGTGAAGAAGATCTATGGCACCCTGCTCGCCATCGGAGTTGTTCCTGTCCTTGTGTATTTTCTCTCGTTCTTCAATAACATCAATCAGGGAAAACCGGTTATTGAATCCTATACATGGTTGCCGGGTGCGGGAATTGATTTTTCACTATACCTTGACGGGCTCAGTCTCCTGTTCGCTATCCTCGTGGTGGGAATAGGGTTGCTTATCCTGCTTTATTCGAATGCCTATATGAAACATCATGAATATAAGGGCAGGTTTTATTCATACATGCTGCTTTTTATGGGTTCAATGCTTGGCCTGGTTCTGTCGGGCAACCTGATCACCCTGTACTTATTCTGGTCGTTGACAAGCCTGAGCTCCTTTTTACTTATCGGGTTCTATCATAAGAAATCAGGAGC
>JAGTVG010000426.1 GCA_018224645.1 Cyclobacteriaceae bacterium | reverse complement strand
GTTCAGTAAAACTGATGATCCCATCCTCCTCATCCTCAAAATTATAAACATGGGCATCATAATCCTCTAATCCATTTTCCCTGGCATAGGAATGAATGGCCTCGAAGTTGATCTTGTCGTTTTCGAAATGTGAAGGAGTGTTGATCTTTATGAGATGTAAACTGGCGCCGATTACCTTCACGAGTTTTTTCACGAGGTCCACCTGTTTTTCGTCTTTATGTTTAAAATCAGACGCGAATGCAATGTTTTTTATCTGGGTCAATTTAACCTGATTGCGGACCGTTAAGACAGGGCAACTTGCCTTCCGGACTACTTTTTCGGCATTCGATCCAACCAGCTCCTCTTCCCAATCGCTTGTTCCTGTCGTCCCCATTATGATCAGATCAACCTTCCCTTCCCTGGTTTCCTCAATAATCTGACGGGAAATTGATCCGGTCTGGATTTTTTCAAACATTTTTATGCCCTTCAATTCGGGACGATTCAATATTTTTTCAAGCCGTTCCTTTGTTTTTCCCACAAGTTTATAGAAATAAAGAGCATTCATACCGGTATTGGCAGATGATTCGCCGGTAAAACTAATATTTTCCATCCCGGCAAAACTTTCCCCCTCCGGTACGTCAAGCACATGCAATATTTGAATTTCAGCATTGATTTCCAGTGCCAGCTGGTGTGCCAGTTCGAGTGCATAATCAGCCTGTTTTGAAAAATCGGTTGGAACTAATATTCTTGCCATAACATTAAAAATTAAGTGATCTAGATTTGGGGATTAAGATATAAAGAAAATACTCAATTCAGAAGCTTTTTAATTCAATGCGTGAATATAAGCAACAAAATGAAATTTTGTGAATAACTTGTGAATAACCTGCAGTTAATGGTTTATTTTCTGTGAATTATCTGTCTAAAAATACGTGGAAAAGTTGTGCAGTTCTTTTTGGCTGTTTTTTTTGCACTGTATAATTTCACTCCTATCTTAGCATTATCAAACGGTTCTTTGAAAGGTTGATCTGAAGTCTGGGAGTCGACAAAATTTCATTTTCTACGGGACATGAAAACAAAAAACTCCGGATGGAAGGTTGGTTCTGGAGGATTGCTTTTCGAAGCGGTTACCGGAATTAAAATGTGGAGTAAAATTCCCCGGAAAAACTTATTCCCTTTTCTGCCTCAAAAGATAAATTTGATGTTAGACAGTGATCACGATCATTGTTTGACGAGGGCGGGAAGCCATCAAGTCAAATTGATGTATTCTCGCCTTCTTTTTTTTACCACCTTTTCGTTTTTCAGCATAATTTTTATTATCATTAAGCATATAATATTGATAACCAGCCTATTAACATTTAAATATTCCGGGGTCAAATATGTTGATAAGCACGTGGAAAAGTTGTGGATTACTTTTTGTCAATAAATTTTGAAGTATAGTTTAATCCCTTTACTTTTATCATATCAATTCGATCTTTGAAGGTTTGTTCTGGAGATAGCGGTTAACAAAAAGTTTCTGTTTACGGACAGGATAAACAAAAAGCTGCTATTCAGGAATGGATTTTTGCACAAGCATTCCTTGCGGATGACTTGACAAAAGTTCGAGATGGGGACGGAAGTTCTTCGGAACTGAAGTTGAAGTCTTAGGCCGGATAAGTAGATTTGTCGTTCTGGTGTGACTATGGTTACAGCAGAATGAAGGCGGGAAAGTCAAGTAAAATTGATCGTTCTCGCCTTAATTTTTTTACAGGCATTTACTTCCGTTTTTTATCGGATTTGGTCCCCGGTAGTTAATTGTCTTTATTCCCCGGTTGTATATTGTCTTTTATTCCCTGATGTTTAATTGACTTTTTCCCCTGACGTTTTATTGGTAATTATTTACGCGGTAACTCCGGATAGGGATGCCGGATAATGGCCTGCGGGGAGTTCCCAACACCCTCCTTCCCTTTTAACCGCGGTACCGTATAAAAATCAAGCATGGATTCATCAAAAGGTTGAATAAGTTTCTGTATTTCCCGCTGATCCAGTTTATCGTTTATCTCCATGAGCCATTTTCCTTCCATACCTTCAGGAACGATCAGAGGCATCCTGGATCCTTCACTTCCTTTGGGTTGATTATGTATGTATTCCATCAAGGGATTGGCACGAGTCGTAACGATACTGCAGGTATTCCTGGTCATTCCCCCGGCTTTATAATGCCACGTTTCCCATAAACCGGCAAGTAAAATGGGATCATCATTTTTCATCCTGATATAAAAGGGATAGGATATGCCATTATGCCAGTGATATTCAAAAAATCCATCCACAATTATCAGGCATCTCTTTTTCATGGCCGAATTCCGGAACGAGGGTTTCTGAAAGATCTCTTCCCCCCGGGCATTCAACGTCCTGTTGCTGAGTTCAACGGCCTGTTTCGGATCCTTTACCCAGAATGGGATCAATCCCCATCCGAATAACTGTATCTGTACAGGTTGATCATCTGTAATAACAGGTATATCCGGATGATTAAAACCCGTTTCGTAATAAACCGGATCCACTTTATTCCGGATCCTTTCCCAGCTTTCCCCGAAATCAGACGTCGTCAGTAAGCCTCTGAGCCTCCGGGCGTACTCCTCCTTTTTTTTTGTCAGATAATTGATGTTGTAACACATTTTTTTTCTTATCCTGTCCGCTATCAGAAATATGGTTTTGCTCAGCAGGATATAAATGTACATCACTTTGTGGAAATGGTATTATTATGCCTGCTGACTTCAAGGCATTATTTACCCCTAAATGTAAATCACTGGCTACAAATCTCCAGTTGATCGATTTCGGTTTGTCGCGATTTCCTATAATCCGTAAGGTTTGACCTGAATTTTCCCAGTTCAGTATTTTTTCTTCCTACATCAATGACATAAGAGTTTTCCTGTGATTCCCGGTTCATCAATTTATTGATTGAATCAATTTTAACCTGATATGCCGCCAAGTTTAAAGTTGATAAAAATTCCGGATTTTCCTATAAAAATAATGTTAGCGGAGGAATATCCGTTTTAATTGTGAGAATATATCTGCAATCTCCCTGGCGGTGAAATTCCCTGGCTATAACTTTCGCAGATATATCCCAGACCATGATTCAGTTACATCATAATTACTACACTATAACTTTAAGGTGATAACCTGAAATTCATTTGAGGAAAATATTCTTATCATGCTGACCGTTTCAGTCAATTCCCTGAAAACGATATTAAAACCCTGGCCAGGATTAATGGGAGGTAATTGTTGTTCTCCCAGAAGTTCATCATTTTCTCCATAAATCCGGACCATATAATTGTATAATGTATAGGATGGCAAGCCATTGTGATTATTGCCGGTTACATGAAAATTACCATTGATAAGACTGCCATCAAGTTCCCTGACCGGTGAGAATCTTTCCTGCACCACCCAATAGGAAGGTTTCCTTTTACCCTCAAGATCCAATATGCCATGGATCCTCTGCTTATATTTCCCGAGTCCCGCTTCGCCCATATGGGTCCGGTAGTCATTAAGGCTGAAATATATCAGGCCACCGATAAATTCATTTTTATCATAAGCAGCCGTATGGTGCAGGAAATGAGCGATCCTCGCCGGATCGCCTCCTTTGAAAACAGGTTCACATAATCCATACTCGGAAATGATCAGTGGTTTTCCAGGGATCTGACGGTTAAAATCAAT
>JAGTVG010000425.1 GCA_018224645.1 Cyclobacteriaceae bacterium | reverse complement strand
CGTACCCAAAGCCGGTGGCCAGGCAGTACAGGTCACCCATTCCCCGGGGGAAGAATCCTTCCCTAAATTTTCACC
This sequence comes from Cyclobacteriaceae bacterium, assembly GCA_018224645.1. GTDB lineage: Bacteria > Bacteroidota > Bacteroidia > Cytophagales > Cyclobacteriaceae > JAGTVG01. The sequence goes on along the minus strand of JAGTVG010000425.1, from coordinate 5,833 downwards.
AGATGGCTCAGAGATCGCCTACTCTGCAAGCTACAATGGAAATCTTGATGTGTATGTGATTCCAACAACCGGAGGGATCCCTACACGAGTAACCTATGCTTCCTTTCCGGACCGGATGGTCGACTGGCATCCCGATGGGGAACAGATACTCTTTGCATCACGAAGGGAAACAGGGATCCCCAGAGTCAACCAGTTTTACCTGGTCAGGAAGGGGGGAGGATTTCCTGAAAAACTCCCGGTACCCTATGGAGAACTGGCAAGTTATTCGACCGATGGGAATGAATTGGCTTACATCACTAAGATCACAGAAGACTATCCTTTTAAAAGGTACCGGGGGGGATTGACCTCTGAAGTCATCATTTTTAACCTGACAGCAGGTAAGGCTGAAAATATCACTAATAATGATGCCAATGATGGGAAACCCGTATGGGCAGGGAATAAAATCTATTTTCTTTCTGACCGGGGAGAAAACATGCGGCTGAATATCTGGTGCTTCAACAGGGATTCTAAACAGACTACACAGGTAACGTTTTTATCCGATTTTGATATTTCCTTTTTATCGGCTGGCCCGCAGGATCTTGTTTTTGAAGCAGGGGGCATATTATACCTGATGGACCTGAAAACGGATAAATACGATCCTGTAAATGTACATGTCGTGAGCGATCTTTCAGTGGAGATCCCGAAGATACAAAATGTAAGCCGGAAAATTCAGAATGTGACTGCCTCCCCGGGAGGAAAACGGCTGGTAATTGAGGCGAGGGGTGAATTATTCAATGTTCCTGTTAAGGAAGGTTATACGTTGAACATAACCAATTCGAGCGGTGCTTTTGATCAGCAGCCTTCATGGTCACCGGATGGAAAGCTTATTGCATACTGGAGCGATAAATCGGGAGAATATGAATTATATGTTCAGGAACCAAATAAAACGGATCAAGAGAAAAAACTGACAAACAGGAACAGTGGATTCGGATACAAACTATTCTGGTCAGCGGATAGCAAAAAAATTGCTTTTATTGATGAAAAAAATGACATATCCGTACTTGATGCGATTACGGGGGAGGTAAAAACTGCGGATAACTACAGCTGGAATTTTGGCCATGGCAATCGTTTTAATTATATCATGGACTGGTCTCCGGACTCCAAATGGCTGGCCTATACAAAGGGACAGGATAATTCCAATGATGCTATTTTTTTGTATCATGTTGACGAAAATAAAGTTTACAGAGTAACAAGTGGATATTATTATGATTATAATCCGGTTTTCAGTAAGGACGGAAAATATCTTTTTTATCTGACTGACAGGGAATTCAATCCTGTATACAGCGGGTTGAATGACGGAACCTGGATCTATCCGAACAATACACAGCTGGCGGCATTGAGTCTTTTAAAGGAATCGCCGTATCTGTTAAGTGCGAAAAATGATGATCTGGGAGATAAAAAGGAAGATTCGGGGGATCCTGAAAACAAGGAAGGGATAAAGAGGGAAAATAAGAAGGAGGAAAACGCTGATAAAAAACCTGAAGTTGAGGTAAAAATTGAATGGGATGATCTGGAAAGCAGATTGACCATTCTTCCGCCGAAAGCGGGAAATCTGAGGAATCTTCTGGCTTTTGAAGGCAAAATTATCTACTCACGGTCTCCGGTAACCGGCGATACTGACGGAAAGCCAGGTCTGATGTACTATGATCTGGAAAAAAGAGAGGAAAAGAAAATCATCGATGATCTTGAATTTGTCGCACCGACTGCCGATGGCAAGGGCATTCTTGTCAGGAGCTCAGGAAAATACGGCATTATAAAACCTGAACCAGACCAGAAAATCGAAGAACCCATCCCGACAGATGACCTTGTGATGCAATTGAATCCCAAGGAAGAATGGCGGCAGATCTTCCACGATACCTGGAGAAGGTTCAGGGATTTTTTCTATGATAAGGATATGCAGAAGGTAGACTGGCCGGCTCTACGGGAAAGGTATGGAATCCTGGTTGATGACGCACGGACAAGGTGGGATGTAACAACGATTCAATCCAATTTGCTCTCAGAATTGAGTGCAGGTCATACCTATACATTTGGAGGTGAGACTGAAATTGTTCCCAACATACAGAATGGTTATCTTGGTATTGACTGGATATTAAAAAGCAATAAATATCAGATTAAAAGAATTATCAGACCAGCATCCTGGGATACCGAAGTCAGGTCACCTCTTGATCATCCGGGTATCAATGTGGAGCCGGGGGATTATATCCTGGCTGTGAATGGCATTAATATCGATCCGGAAAAAGATCCTTATGCGGCATTCGAGGGACTGTCAGGTAAGACAATTTCGTTGTCCATCAGTAAATCAGGGGAATACGCGGATGCGAAGATCCTGGCCGTTAAATGTCTTACACAGGGAGAAGAACAGATACTCCGCTACCTGGAATGGATCGAAAGCAACCGTAAACTGGTGGACAAATTGTCTGATGGGCAGCTGGGCTATGTATATATGTCCAATACCTCCTCCAGGGGACAGCTTGAACTGGTGAGCATGTTTTATGGCCAGCTCCATAAGAAAGGATTTATCATTGATGAAAGGTTCAATGGCGGAGGACAGCTTGCCGACCGTTTTCTGGAACTGATGAAAAGACCCGTGGTTTATAATCTGTACTGGCGCCATGGCAGACATCATACCTGGCCCATCAAAGCCAATACGGGACCCTTCGGGATGCTGATCAACGGATGGGCAGGATCTGGAGGTGATGCGCTTCCCTGGGCCTTCAAGGAACTGGAAGCCGGTCCCATTGTGGGTGAAAATACCCTTGGAATTCTTGTAGGCCCGGCCACGGGTCACACACTGATCGATGGCGGGGGAATAACGGTGCCGGGGGCACGGCTGTATGATAATGACGGACATTGGTTTTGGGAAGGTGAAGGCGTTAAGCCGGATTTCCCTGTCTGGGATGATCCAAACCTGCTGGTCCAGGGAAGAGATCCTCAGATTGAAAAAGTGGTTGAAGAGGTATTGAAATTGTTAAAGGACAATCCACCTCAGGCAACCCCTCCGCCGCTAATGGAAGACCGGACAGCCGGAGGGTTAGGAAAATAATTGTGGATTTCCGCAGGACCGGACCCAAAGGATGCGGTTTCCTGCACTGATTTTTATTGGAGATCCGGGAATACCGGGATATTTGATTGATTAATGACAAGGAATTTATGGATATAATTTGTTCAGGAGTACCCTCCCATGACTGCCGGGGTGACCGGGATGATAGGATTTGTAGCAAAAATGCCATAATTATGCATAGGGCGGATGTTATTGGTATTAATCAAAACTATTGAGATCATGAAAAAAACATCCATTTGTCTTGCAGCCTGTATTTGTTTCTGGAATTGTGAATCCATGGCACAAACGGATAATTCATTCCCGGTGCAGGTCAAAATTGAACATGGGATAATTGAAGGAAATTATGATACCAGGACCGGTATCCAGAAATATTTCGGGATCCCGTTTGCCAAACCTCCTGTTGGAGCGTTACGCTGGAGAGCACCTCAACCGCCTGAAAACTGGGAAGGTGTTAAAGTAACAAAAAAATTTGGTCCGCGGCCCATGCAGACGGATGTTTTCGGGGATATGATCTCTCGTTCTGACGGTGTAAGTGAAGATTGCTTATACCTCAATGTCTGGACCCCGGCCAAACGTTATACGAAGGACCTGCCTGTCCTGGTCTATTTTTACGGCGGCGGATTTGTCGCTGGCGACGCCTCAGAGCCACGATATGATGGTGAAAGTATGGCGAAGAAAGGCATTGTGGTCGTGACCGTCAATTACCGCCTGAATATTTTTGGTTTTTTTTCACATCCTGAATTAAGTGCCGAAGCGCCGTATAAATCCTCCGGTAATTATGGTCTGCTTGATCAGCATGCAGGGCTGCAATGGGTACATAATAACGTTGCTGCATTCGGAGGCAATCCGGAAAAGGTGACCATAGCCGGAGAATCGGCAGGTTCCATTTCAGTGAGTGTTCAAATGGCATCTCCATTATCAAGAGACCTGATTGCAGGGGCCATAGGCGAAAGCGGGGCGGGGATCAATCCTACCCTTCCCCCCGTACCAATAAAGGAAGCCGAAAAAATCGGACTGGAATTTTCCCGGCAGACGGGTTATCCTCATATTTCCGAAATGAGGGCTTTAAGTGCCAGAGATATTTATGAGATCTATAATGAATCAAAACTATTTGGCTTTCCCATGGTGATTGATGGCTATTTTTTACCGGAAAGCCTTCCTGAGATTTTCAATGCAGGCAAACAGGCACAGGTGCCTCTACTGCTGGGCTGGAATTCTGCCGAAGTAGGAGGAATGGCTTTTATGCAGGGGCAACCTTATACGGAGGAAAATTATGTGACCCGGGTAAAACAGGCATATCCGGAAAAATATGATGAGGTTTTAAAACTATATCCACAGGGTACCGAAGAGGATATAGAAAAATCGGCAACCGCACTGGCTTCCGACCGTTTTATAGTCTACAGTACATGGAAATGGTTCGACCTGCACCGTCAAAACAGCGATCATCCTGTGTTCAGGTATTTGTACAGCAAACTCCGGCCACCACAGGTTGACCTTAACCCGTCTACTGGCTCCGATGGAGGACGGAGCGGAAATGGCGCAGGACAGCTACCGATTGGCGCTCCCCATGCCTGTGAGATTGAATATTGTATGGGGAATCTGCCACTGATCGATGCATATGACTGGACGGCCGAAGATTTTAAGGTTTCGGAAGTCATGCAGAATTATTTTGCCAATTTTATAATGACAGGTGATCCCAACGGGAAGGATCGTCCACAATGGCCATCGGCTAAAGCCAACGATCCAGCGCCTCCGGTAATGATCATTGATGTTGAAAGCCGGGCAAATAAAGCGGAAAACGATGCCCGTTATGAATTGCTGGATAAAATTTTCGGCAATACCAGATAATATTCCCGATACCGGAGGCGGCAAAACAGACATCGATTTTAATCAGGAACGATACGAACGTCCAGAAGAAAGTATCCATCGAATTCCTTTACGACTAAAGTTATTGCTACAGTTTTTTTAATGCCGGTTATACATTTCTCCTTCGGGCGATGCCTGTGACCCTGGAGAGAATCCTCAGGCGAGATTATTCAGTGGAAACATCATATTTTATAAATGGGTCAGAGATATCCCAGGGACCTCCACATATTCATCTCAGATCCGTTACGTCTGGTCTGCATTTCAAGCAGGTGGGCAACTGACACCGTCAGTAAATTTTGTCAGTTTTCAGGATTTATATTCAGCTCTTTCAGTAAACGCCAGGTAGTTTCTGCTGCCATTTCCTTTTTCGTCATATTCCGGGACCGACCTCTATAGCAGCTTTATGATCTAAAAATAATCAGATAAAAAACGCCTTCATGCTTAAATATCGTGAGAGGTGTTTGAGCCCATACAGTGTGGACATTACGCCACAAAGGGGTGTGCAATCATACACAGCACATGATACCGCACCATGAAAAGTGTCCTTATTTTAATGTGCCTTGGTTATTCAAAAGGTTATTAATATCCGGAAAGTGCACCTGAGTTTTTTCTGGCATGGTTTTTTTGTTCATGTCAGGTGAAAAATCAGAGCATTAACCAAAAAAACAACGATTATGTTACGTTTGATTATTATTTTCTTAGTCATTGCTTTAATAGCAGCTTTATTTGGATTTGGAGGAATTGCTGCCGGGGCAGCATCAATAGCGAAAATCATTTTCTATATTTTCCTTGTCCTCCTTGTCATATCATTGGTAGCGGGTATGGTTAGAGGTTTCAGGTAATAAAACATATAAACAGGGGCTGTCT
>JAGTVG010000424.1 GCA_018224645.1 Cyclobacteriaceae bacterium | reverse complement strand
GACAAGGAAAATTTTACCGCGTTGATGCGTGAATTGAGAGAAGCAATGGATGCCACAGGTAAAAAGCTGACCCTGACAGCCTTTTTATATCCTATGAGGACACGGTATCCGTCAGGTTGAAAACAGAATATGTCCTGAATAACGGACTGGGTGGGATCATGTTCTGGGAACTCCGGCTTGATACAAAAGAATATGACCTTCTGGACGCTATTTATAAAGCATCAAGTCATTGATCAAAGTTAACAGGGAATTATTTTTAAATAATCAGGAATGATTAATATCAATGGAATAATATTAACAGCAGCAATCAGCATCTTCATATGCCTGATCCCTGCCAGGGCCCAGAAATTCAGCTTTGTTGAAACGGGTGAGGGTATACTGCTGAAATACAATAACCAGCATATATTCTTTTATCAGACTGAAACAAAATCACATGATGGTCTATATCCCAGGGCAAATTATATCCATCCTTTGTATGGTTTAAACGGAGAGATACTGACAGAGGATTTTCCTGAGGACCATCTGCATCACAGGGGTATTTTCTGGGCATGGCATCAACTTTATGTTAAAGGTCAGAGAGTTGGTGATCCCTGGGAATGCAAAGGCATAACGTGGCGGATAAACCATACCGAATATAAGGCGAGTCAGGATACAGCCGTACTCATAACGCGGTTAACCTGGGAGGAAAATCTGCCCGGAAAAGCAAATGCCAATCCTGGCGGATTGATCGGGGAGGAAACTGTCATCACCTGTATAAAAAATAAAGAAGACCAGCTTGAAATCAATTTCGACATCCGCCTGACTGCCTTACACGATGGTACGCGCATTGGAGGATCGGAAGATGTGAAAGGCTATAGCGGATTTTCAATCCGGACCAAATTGCCGGATGATCTGACTTTCTATTCTTCCAGCGGTAAGGTAATTCCAAGGGAAACTGCCATTGATGCCGGGGGCTGGATAAACATGCAGGCGACCTTTGAACCCGGCCGGGAACAACAGACCTCCATAACGCTTATGTGTGACCCCAATGATCCCATGCCTTTCCACGGATGGATCTTAAGGGATAAAGGGAGCATGCAGAATGCCGCCTTCCCGGGAAGGGATCCGGTTTCCATACCTGAAGGTAAAACGCTCAGCATGCAGTATAAAATACTTTTACACCGTCCGGATATGAGCCGGGAACAGATCGGTCAGATCTATAACCAGTTTATCCGGAAAAAGGATTGATCGTCCTGTCGATTATTTTTTATTTAAAAATTTACGTTATGAACGCCATGATTAAAAAACGCTTCTGTACATTTCTTTCCGGATCGCTATTGCTTATCCTGCTCTTTTTCGCGGGAACAATTATTGCCCAGCATGTAGAAACGGTTGAAAAAAAACTGCTCGGGAAGGCTGAAGAAAACATCGAAAAGTTCAGGAAAGGAGATGTTGAAATTCAGTTTCTGGACAGGTCCGGCAAACCGCTCCGGGATGTCAAGGTGGAAATTATCCAGCAGTCCCATGATTTTCTTTTCGGCTGCATCATATTTGACCTGATCCGGAATGAAAACACCTACCGCGAGGAACTTTTCAAACAACGGTTCAAAAAAATATTCAACCTCGCCGTTTTTCCCTTTTACTGGCCCGGATACGAAAATACGCAGGGAATGCCAGGCTGGGAAGATATGATTCCGACAATTGAATGGTGCAAGGCCAATGGGATCACCACAAAGGGTCATCCCCTTGTATGGGCATGCAGTTCCGGTACACCGCAATGGTTACGGAAATACAGCATAGATGAGACTGAAGAATTGCTGAAGGTCCGGGTCAAGAATATCGTTTCCGGTTTTGATGATAAAATTGAATTATGGGATGTGGTGAATGAACCTGTCAATGTTAAAACCTGGCGCAATAAAATCAAAAATATGGACGAACCCAACGACTGGGGTGTGGAAGACCCAATCAATGAAGTGGCTGATTATGTTGAAAATGCCATAAAATGGGCACATCAGGCAAATCCGGAAGCCACATTATTGATCAACGAGTACAGGACCATTGCGGATGTGAAAGTCAGGGAACGGTATTATGAACTGTTAAGGGAACTGAAGAATAGGAAAGCTCCTTTTGCCGATATCGGCATCCAGGGTCATGAACCCCGGCAGGAATGGTTCAATCCCGAGGAAACCTGGAAAACCTTTGATCTCTATTCAGATCTGGGATATACCCTTCACATCACGGAATTCCATCCACAATCATCCGGGGTCGAGATCACCGGCGGATGGCGAACGGGGAATTGGACCCCTGAAACACAAACGGAATTTACCGAGCAGTTCGTTAAGTTATGTTTCGGGCATCCGGCAGTGGCTTCCATCAACTGGTGGGGGTTTTCTGACAGGAACATATGGCTCCCCGGAGGCGGTCTGGTGGATGAAGAATACAGGCCGAAACCCGTCTATGAAATGCTGGATAAACTGATCAATGAAACCTGGAAGACTACACTTCAGCAAACCGCCGATGCAGATGGCAAAGTAACTTTCCGCGGTTTTTTTGGAAATTATGCGATTTCCCTGATCACGCCCGACGGGATGGTTCATACGTACCCGGTTCATATCCGGAAGGATGAGGCGAATGAATGGGTTTTTAAGGTGGAATAAAGGCGTAAAAGATATGTGTCACGGGCCGGGCCCCAGCAAGACTCCGGATGAAAGGTAATCTTCGATACGTATATTCAATTACCCTGGAGGCCTTGCGTAAAACCAAAAACCTGCTTCCGGAAGGCGGTCACGGGTGACATTAGTAATTTTATGGATGGGTCTGATCCATCACGGGTTCAATAACTTTGATGGCGCGCGCATCCCTGCGCGTATCTCAATGACATGATTCAATTGAAAGTTCAGACTAAATAACATAATAACTTAATAACCAATAACTTATTACCCACCTACAGGGTTCAGGGATTAAATTCCCGATGAATGGCATTAAGCAGGCTCAGGCTGTCAGTGGGATGGTCCTGTGCAAGTTCCCAGATCATTATACCCGAAAACCGCTGATCCACTATGTATTGTGCCTTACGCGACATAGTTGGCATTCCATTATAATATATATTGGCCGCCTGGTCATATGCCCAGGCTTCCGGATACATTTCCAGGATATCAGCATAGGAAATTCCAGCCCCCTGCCGGTCATCAAAATCACGGCCATAAAACGGTACGCCAAGCAGAAATTTTGATTCAGGCCATTTCCTGTAATTTATCCAGTAAGCCAGTCCGGTTGAAGTTTGGGAGGAGCCGGATCCAATGGCATCTTCAAATGAGGAATGCGGACCGGGGGGGTTGACCATGGACCCGTAAAGTTATAGGCCATTACCTGTGCATGATCCACGTAATCTGCAACCTCATCCAGGAAATGTTTTCCACCCCAGATATTCTTCATATCAATTCATCCTGGATCACAGGCTTAAAGATCCTAAACCAAGTTCAGGACTAGTAATGGGAAATCCCGTTCGACCGGTTCAATTTAAAAACCCTGAGAGAATCATTGTTACAGGCGGCAAGGATAAGAAGGGTATTATCCATTCTGATCCCGGCAAGATTTTTGACATCATAGGGAAGGTAAAAACCACTTTCCCGGTAATTGACCGGTCTGAAATTCCCTTGGCCGTCCCCTGCAAGATACAGACCGATACCGGCATCATTCCTCGGGGTCTTAACCTCGATCCCATACATATTCCCCGCAATCAGTAAATCCAGGTTGCCATCCTTATTAAAATCGCTGATCAGCATATCATTAACCGAAGAGAACTGAGCTTCCCGGGGAAGTGGATGAAAAACAAACTTCCCATTGCCCTGGTTTTCAATATATACACTTTCAAACTCCCTGGCCTGGTAATGAAGCGCCTTGTCAAGGTTTTCCTTTCCATAAATGTCAAACACATCAGCTCCGGCATAGCCGGTAAATGATGGATACTTATCGTCAATCGCGGGCAATTGAACCGCAGCATCTTTTTGCCGTGCGAAGGGATACCTGGTCCCGGATTCATAATAGGCCAGTACAATATCCTTCAGGCCGTTATTATCAAAATCGTGGTAATATATTTCAAACGGTTCATCTTCAGTCCCAGAATAATATGAATTAATCCCGAAATTACCCGCAACCAGGTCCATATCGCCATCATTATCCATATCGGCAGCATCAATGCTGAACCACCAGCCCGTATGATCCGATAACCCGTATTCCGCAGTCACATCCCTGAATTTACCCTGCTCATTTAAAAAAAATGTAACCGGCATCCACTCTCCTGCCAGAACAAGATCCATGAATCCATCCTGGTTGAAATCAACCCAGACTGCGTCATTTACCATCCCCACACCATTCAATTCTGGAGCGATCTCCCTGGTCATATTTTCAAATTTTCCTCCGGTATTCACAAGTATCACACTGGATTCCGGGTCGGGATAAGACCATGGTATATGCCTGCCTGCCAGGAAGAGATCGACATCACCATCCTGGTCAAAATCCTGCGGTATCACCTTCGAGCCGCTTATATTCATTTTTGGCAGCCAGTCTTCGGTTTTAGTGAAATTACCTTCACCATCATTAAGGTATAACCTGTCCTGGTACAGGGAAGACCTGGGCCTGAACTCGTTGCCTCCGCTGACTACATAAAGATCAAGGTCGCCATCATTATCCGCATCGAAAAAAGCGGCACCCATATCTTCATGGATCTTATCAGAAAACAGGCTTTCACATTCCATGGAAGAAAAAGTTCCATCCGCGTTTTGTACGTATAAATTACCTTCCCTGCCGGCTGGTCCGCCAATAAAAAAATCCTCCAGCGAATCCCCGTTTATATCACCGGTAGCCATGAAGGGTCCCAGTTCAGACATTTTGTACGGCAGAAGGAACTGCCTGGAAAAATCATCAAATTTATTTTCTTCGTGTTTGTAATTAATACCATTGGATCCGGTAATCTCCTCGAACAATAAATCTTTTTTTATTCGCTTTTCCGGTACGTCATTGACCGGTTTTGACCGGCTGTACAGGACTTCGATT
>JAGTVG010000423.1 GCA_018224645.1 Cyclobacteriaceae bacterium | reverse complement strand
ATAGAGGGTGTGGAATACCTGATCATGCGTGAATCTGACATTTATGCAATTATTTAAAAACTAAACGAAATGGCAAAAACAATTTTATATGATATTGATTCCAGGACCCGGCTCAAGAGGGGTGTGGATATCCTGGCAGATTCAGTGAAAGTGACCCTGGGACCCAAGGGACGCAATGTAGTCCTGGGTAAAAAATTCGGGGCACCCAGGATCTCAAAAGACGGCGTTACCGTCGCCAAAGAAATTGAATTAAAAGACCCTGTTGAAAACATGGGGGCTCAGATGCTGAAGGAAGTGGCTTCCAAAACGGCAAAAATTGCCGGCGATGGTACCACCACAGCAACAGTCCTTGCCCAGGCAATGGTGACTGCAGGGCTGAAAAACCTTGCTTCGGGGGCCAATGCAATGGATCTGAAAAGAGGGATCGAAAAGGCAGTGGTAGCCGTGGTGGGAAGTCTGAAATCACAAAGCCGTATCGTTGGCGATGACAACGAAAAAATCAGACAGGTAGCCACCATATCGGCCAATAATGATGACACCATTGGTAAACTGCTTGCAGAGGCCATGGCGAAAGTAAAAAATGAGGGAGTGATTACGGTTGAGGAAGCTAAAGGGACCGATACATATGTTGACCTGGTTGAAGGTATGCAGTTCGACAGGGGATATCTTTCCCCCTATTTCGTGACGAATGCCGAAAAAATGATCACGGAACTTGAGCATCCCTATATCCTTTTGTACGATAAAAAAATATCCGGCATGAAGGACCTGTTGCCTGTTCTTGAGAAGGTAGCTGAAAAAGGCAGGTCTCTGTTACTCATCGCTGAAGACGTGGAAGGCGAAGCCCTGGCAACCCTGGTGGTCAATAAACTTCGCGGTACCCTGAAAATATCAGCGGTGAAAGCACCTGGATTCGGCGACCGGAGGAAAGCCATGCTTGAAGATATTGCCGTTCTTACGGGAGGCTCGGTCATTGCCGAAGAAAAAGGGCTGAAAATTGAGAATGTAACCCTGAATGACCTGGGAACCTGTGAAAAGATCACCATTGACAAGGACAATACGACGATCATCAATGGAAATGGAGATAAAAAATCCATCAGCGGCAGGATCGGACAGATCAAAAAGCAGATAGAAACGACCACTTCCGATTATGACCGCGAAAAATTACAGGAAAGGCTTGCCAAACTGGCAGGTGGGGTTGCCATACTATACGTAGGCGCTTCATCGGAAATAGAAATGAAGGAAAAGAAGGACCGGGTTGAAGATGCATTGCATGCTACCCGGGCTGCCGTTGAAGAAGGTTTTCTGCCTGGAGGAGGCATTTCCTATGTCAGGGCTATAAAAGTGCTGGATAAGGTAGTGACCGAAAATGAAGATCAGAAGATCGGAGTGAATATTGTAAAAAAGGCGCTTGAATCACCCCTCCGTCAGATTGCAATCAACAGTGGTCAGGAAGGATCTGTAGTGATCCAGCGGGTAATGGAAGGAAAGGATGATTTTGGCTATAATGCGAACACGGATGGTTACGAGCCGATGATAAAGGCAGGGATCATTGATCCGACCAAAGTTGTCAGGATTGCCCTCGAAAATGCAGCTTCCATCGCATCCTTACTGCTCACGACGAATGCAGTGGTTTTTGAAACACCTGAAAAGAAAAAAGAAATGCCGGCGCCGCCGATGCATGACGATATGTACTAAAAAAAAGGGCCGGAAGGCCCTTTTTTTGTTGATTTGTTGATTTGTTGATTTGTTGATTTGTTGATTTGTTCATTGTGAAACGGATGTCGTCAAATCAGCAATTCACCAGTTCAGCGATTCAACTCAACAAATTATTCATCCCGATGGACCGTATCCGGAGAAAATGCAGGCAGGCAGACGGCAATATATTCAGCTCCACCCTTATATGGGGAGCTGTATTGCACCCATTCCCCCCCATGGATCAGAACGGCCTGTCCTGACGCGATTTCATATACTTCCTCAATTGTCCTGACATGCAGGATACCTTTAAGTACCACGGTATATTCATCAAATTCCGGACGTTGCCCGGGTTCCTCCCAGCCGGCCGGACTTTTCATTCTGGCTATGCTGAGCTCCGTTGTTTTGCTTCTGGCCCTTCCGAAGTATTCTTCAATCTGTTTGGGTTTATTGCCGGCAGCCTGGATTACCTGGGGTTTATTGATGATTACAGCCATGATTATTTTATTGAGCAGGTTAATTTTTAAAAATAATCATAAAATGAGCATTTTCAGAAAAAAAACCACAGGATTTGCACGAATTTCAGCATGATTTGAACCAATTTAGGTGGATTTTAAAGAATTGTTAAAAACTCGTACTACGACTTAAGTCGTAGTACGAGTTTTTGCCCCGAGTTTTTCCCCTGACTCATGGCATGACTCTGAGTCATGCCATGAGTCAGGGGAAAAGCCTGCTGATCTTCTCGAGCATCCGCTGATGGTGGCTGCCTTTCCAGTATACCCTTCCGCATTGGTTACAGCGGAAGAATTCATTAAAATCCGATTTAATCTGTTCCGGCAACTGATCCTGAATATCTTCTTTTTTTACAGACAGGATTTTACCGTTACAGGCGATGCATCGTGTAAATGGCTTGATTTGCCTTTTAAGGTCGAATTTATGTATCACTTCCATGAGCTGCCGGTCCGGCTGCTGGCTCCTGAGAAAATACCCACGGCTTACTTTCCCGTTTTTCAGGATTCCCACGTCGCGTGTTAAAATGATCTTTTTATGCTGGTCTGCTATCCGGATGATATCCCCGTCATTAAGATTGATGTCGAACAGGGTATCGAATCCGGTCATGCGCAGATATCTTGCAAGCCTGCCCAGGTTGGCATCGACAATAAACCTGCTTTGGCGGAGCGGTTCCGGCCGTAGCCTGTATATTGGAGAAATATCAAGGAGTTCAAATTCAGGATAAACAGAAATCCGGTCATCATCCTCAATGTGATAATCAAAATTAACTGACCTGCCGTTCACAAGGATCAGATCAACCTCCACATGTGGGACTCCTTCTCCTTCGATAAGATCCTTTACTGTTCTTTTAAGCTCAAAAGTGATCCGGTATTCAATCTTCCTTTTGGAAAAATGCAAAAAGTCATTCAATTCTTCATAAAACCGTATGGAAACTGAATTCATCGGAAATCAAATGCTCAATAAAACAGGCACAACCTTATACTTGCCGTAGATTAATAACAGGTTAGACCTGTGGATCAGAACTTTTAAATTCAACAATTTCATCCGAATATCCAGCAATCGATAATCCCGGATTTTAATTCCAACAATGTATTTCAATGGCTGCAACCTGGATTTTCTGTGGTCAGGAACCCTGTTCAATTTCGAGTTCACCCAGTTTTTCAAGCTGATAATTTACATCGATGGGCGGAAGTTCCTTCGGGTCGCCTTCCCCTTTCAGATAATGATTGAACCAGCGCATTGTCCGCAGATTAAAATCCAATTGTGCGGGATTATTCCTGTTACCGTGACCTTCCTCCGGATACAGAACCAGTCTGACAGGTGCCTTTCCATGCAGTTTCAACTGTCTGTAAAGTTCCAGCGACTGGGAGGGATGAACCCGGGTATCCTCCTTACCATGAAGGATCAGGGTTGGCGTCCTGTTGTTTGAAGAATATTTTACCGGGCTCCTGTCGTACATCAGTTCGGGATTTTCATTAGGCCAGATCTTCCAGTGAACCAGGTATATCTCGTAGGGGATATCCGTCAGGTTCACCTTTGATAAATGATTGCTCACGCCGACAAAGGGTATTGCCGCCGCAAAATGGCCGGAATACCTGGTCGCTCCGAGGGCGGAAAAATATCCTCCGTACGAACCTCCTCCGATGCCTACCTTCTTTTTATCGACATATCCTTTTGCCGCAAGGTATTCAATCCCATCTATGACATCCAGGAACTCCTCGTCGCCAAGGTCCATCTGGTCCATCTTGGAAAATTCCACCCCTCTTCCCGAACTGGCCCGGTAATTAGGCATAAATACGAAATAATCCTGGCTTGCAGCAATCTGACCCCACCGCGAATAACTTGTATTCCATCCGTTGAGCATGGCAGACTCAGGTCCCCCGTGGATCATACAGATCATGGGATATTTTTTCCCTTCCTGAAAATCAGCCGGATAGATCAGTACACCATCGATCCGCAAACCGTCCCGGGCTGTGTAGCTGATCTTTTCCTGTCTGGCCAGTTTCCGTTTTTCCAGCCAGGGATTCGAAAAAGTTTCCCTTGTCAATTTTTTTTCACCGGAAACCATGGAATAAAGTTCCTCAGGATGGTTGGGCGTTGTGCCGATCATGAATATTTTCCCGCCGTTTTTATCAAAGGATGTGAAAACAGCTTCCTGACCCTTGATCAATACCCTGCGTTTTTTCCCGTTCAGGGTACCGTTCAGCGGAATGGTACTCATTGTTGTTTCAACACGCTCTTCCGCCGAAAAAAGAATTGTATTTTCATCCAGCCAGTTCACATCCGTGACCGATCCCTCGAATCCTTCCGTGTAATGGTTAACGTTCTCCCATGAATGCTGTTTCCCAATCTCAATGCTGAACAGGCTGCCATCGACGGGGTCAGAAACATCTGAGCCGGCCACAAAGGCAAGATGTTTACCGTCAGGGCTCCAGGCCATGCGGGACAGCTTTCCGGGGACATCGAGCCATAGGGTTGATTTTTCTGATCCTGTCTCGATCAGGTACAGATCCTTGAACATGTATTGATGATCGATCAGGTTTTCAGGGGCGATCTGGGCGGCAATATGGTTGCCATCGGGCGACCAGGCAAAATCAAAGACAGCCCCGGAACTATAGAGTTCTGTTGTCTCCTGATCATGTTGCCAGTACAGGTTGATGTCGGAGATTTCCTCTTCAAATACCTCGGCATCGAATCCCATTTCCCTGAGTTTCCGGTCTGCCTGGTCTGCTTTGTTTTCGGCAGTAAATGCAAGCCCGTTCCCCGCCGGATTCCATGCATACCGGATTATTCCCGATGTGTGACCGGTCAATTGTTCATGTTTTTTATCCTCAAGGTTATAGCCGAAAACCTGGTAGGATTTGATATCATTGAATCTGGCTCTGAAGGTTATGTTCCTGGAATCGGGTGTCCAGGAAAGCGAAACCAGGTAATTTTCCCCCGTGATCAGGGGTTCAACTGTCCCGGTATTCAGATCCTTCAGATAAAGTTCCCTGTAATCGTTACCCTTTCCCTTATCGATCGGCCGGTTCACATTCAGGGTAAATGCAACATGCCTGCCATCGGGAGACACGCTGAATTCCGAAATGGTTCTCAGCCTGAAATAATCATATATGGTGAAGGGTTCTGCAGCATAGCCGGCAAATCCTGCCATCAGCAATGCAAACAGAAAATACCACCGCAATTTTATCAGTTTTTCTGCCATCACAATCTTATTTTGGTTTGACTCTTATCGATCCGTTTACAGGTTTATTTAATTCCTGTTGAACTGATCCTTCTATCCATTGACACACCTGGTCACAGGGGCCGATGGATCATGTATTCCC
Organism: Cyclobacteriaceae bacterium; assembly: GCA_018224645.1. Lineage (GTDB taxonomy): Bacteria > Bacteroidota > Bacteroidia > Cytophagales > Cyclobacteriaceae > JAGTVG01. The sequence goes on along the minus strand of JAGTVG010000423.1, from coordinate 1,701 downwards.
TTTTGCCCGGATAAAAAAAAGCGCCGGATTGATCAGCGCTTTTAAAGTTGGTTTATGCTTTATCATTGTACGATAAAGGATTTCAACATCCAGTGTTGTTTTTCAAGGTATTTTGTAAAATCGAGCATCATGTCTTCCGTCCCGATATCTCCTGTGGATTTTGTGATCGTCACCACCTGCGTAATATCCTGGATCAGCCCCTGGAAGTCGCTCATGATTTCCTTCACCATTTCGAGGGCGGTAATTTCCTTTTTGACCTCCTTCAAAGTGCCGTTTGATATGAATTCATCAAATGTGCTGTAAGGCCGATTGTCAAAAACCCGTATTCTTTCAGCGATTGCATCAATTTTTTCAAAGGCATCATGATATAGTTCTTCGAACTTATCATGCAGGTCAAAGAAATCCGGGCCGGTTACATTCCAGTGGAAATTCCTTAATTTCTGGTAATGTATCTCATAATCGGCCAGCAACTGGTTTAGTGAAGTGACTACCTCCGCTTTGTCCAGTTTTGAAAATCCTAAATCGTCCTGTTGATCCGTTATATTTTTCTGTCTTTTTTCTAATACCTCCAAAGCAATACCTCCTTGTCTTTAATTTTCTGATTTGATAAATAAATACTCCGCGTAATTATTCAGGTTAATTTTTGGAAACCGTTTTTCCCAGTTTTTCCACCTGACCTTTCCCTTTTTTGATATAATCTTCAAGGGTATCATTCAATTCGTCCTTTGCTTCTTTAAATTTCTTCAGGGCAGAATCGCTAAAATCTTCTGCAAAACGTTGGGCATCTTTTTGAAGTTTTTTACGTGTCCGGATGCCACTATCCGGAGCCGTCAGTAATCCAATGGTTATTCCCGTTATGGCACCAATGAAAAAGCCGGTAAGTACTTTAAATCCTGTGTTCATAATAGTATTTAGTTTAAAAGATTTAATTTATGTAAATATATTTTACAATATATAGTGAAAAAAGATCACAATTGCAACTATTATAAACGTACAGGAGGCAGATAGAGATACATTTTGTTAAAAAATATTTCATTTAATGACGTTTTATTGTATCAATGTTACTATTTTTGACAATCAGGAGTTAAAAATGAAATATCTTGCGGAAAACATCCGGTATCTTAGAAAGAAATTTGGCTGGAGCCAGGAAAAACTGGCGGAAATCCTGGGCCTCAACCGGGGAAATATTGCATCCTATGAAAAAGGAACTGCCGAACCCAGGCTTGAGAACCTGATCAAAATAATGGAGCTTTTCAAGGTGGAGATCAAGGATCTGGTGGAGATAGATCTGGCCGGGATGGAAAATCTCGGGCAGGAGATCGAGGATCTGAAAAGATTCCATGGCACGGAGGAAAAGGAAAAGTATGACATCCGGAAGGCGAGGTTACTGAAACGGTTGATAGTTAAGGACGAACAGATAAAATTTTTTGTCAGGCATTCCGATGAAATGCAGAAGATCCTGGAAGGGTTTAAAACTTTTCACCAGTTCAAGATGAAGAATGGACACAGGTTATCGGATGATGTAAAAAAAATATCCGATGAATATGAAAAATTGCTGGAGCTTATGGAATCCATGATCAATACCAACCGTAACCTCATCAATTACCTTGATGAAAAAGGCCATGAAGTGGCTGAACGGGACCATGGGTAGGACATGATGTTGGCCTAAATATTGGACCCGCGGGACCCTGGCGTTAACCT
>JAGTVG010000422.1 GCA_018224645.1 Cyclobacteriaceae bacterium | reverse complement strand
TTGAAGACCGCCCGGAGAAAAGCCTGATGCGGATCCTTGAAGGTGACCGGGCAGACATCATGCTTTTTGGGCATACACACGTACCCTATCACCGTATATTATCTTACGGAAAGGATGGGCAAACCGCCTACCGGCATGCGATCAATATTGGTTCCGTGGGCAAACCCAAGGATGGTGATCCCCGGGCCTGTTATGTGACGATGACCATCGATGAAAACCTGTCCAACTTTCAAAAAGAGTCGGTAAACGTGGAAATCAGGAGAATAGATTACGATATAGAAAAAGCTGCCCTCGCGGTGGAAAAAAGTCCCTTGCCCGATAAATATGCCGAATCATTACGGATGGCAAGGTAACAGGGCTTTACTCACTTAATCTTGTGAATCATGGAAAAAGAAATTATACTTCAATCAGTGATCATTTGCCCTGCGTGCGGACATCAGAAGGAAGAAACGATGCCGGTTGATGCTTGTCAATTTTTCTATGAATGTGAAAATTGCGGATCGGTCATAAAACCTCAGAAAGGAGACTGTTGCGTATTCTGTTCATTTGGTACCATAAAATGCCCACCGGTTCAACGGTCAGAATCATGCTGGTAGTACTCGTTCCTGCCCACTCATCAAACATTTTTCGATACCGGCGAAAAAAAAACGGAGAAATTTACTTTTGTTTATATTCATCGTATATTTGCGATAAACAAATACCATGATCAGAACATTAGCCGATACAGCATATAGCCTTGAAGAACGACAGTTGGCCGATTTTGCAAAGGCATTGGGCCATCCCGTGCGTATTCAGATTTTGAAGATACTCATTAACCAGTCATGTTGCTTTACCGGTAATCTGACTGAAATATTCCCGTTGGCTCAATCCACAATTTCACAGCATCTCAAAGCGCTGAAGGAGGCTGGCCTGATCCAGGGAGAAATTATGCCGCCGAAAGTGAGGTACTGCCTGAATAAGGAAAAATGGCCGTTGGTACAGACACTTTTTAAAGAATTATTAAAACTATAAAAATTTTAATGTAATGACCGTTTATTTGCGATGAACTTAAAAGTAAAAAATGAAAGTTCCAATTACAGGTATTGATAAAGTATAGTATCATAAAAATTCAATAGAAATGAAAACGATAAAAATTTTAGGAACGGGATGCCCTAAATGCAAAGCGCTTGAAAAAGCGACAAGGGATGCCATTCAACAAACAGGAATCGATGCCGATGTTATCAAGGTAGAAGATATCACTAAAATCATGGAATATGGAATCATGAGAACCCCCGGTCTGGTGATCAATGAAAAAATAGTCAGCTCCGGAAGGGTGCCCGGAATCGAAGAAATAAAAAATATGATCAATATAAACTGATAATGTGATGGGAAATTTTTCTTTAATACTCGTAACAGCGCTTTTTTTAATCTTTACCTGTTCCTGCGATGCCCAAACATCAACACAACACGGGGAAGAAATGCAAATCCAGGCTGAAACAGTCGATGTTTATTATTTCCATTTTGCATGGCGGTGTGTGACCTGCACAACCGTGGAAGCCGAAGCCAGGGAAGCTGTTGAAACTTTATATCCTCAACTTTACAAGGATAAAAAAATCACGTTTGAAGCCGTTAACCTGGATGAAGATTCCGGAAGGAAAATGGCGGAAGAATATGGTGTTTCCGGACAATCCCTGCTGATCGTAAGCGGCAGTGAAAAGGCAGACTTGATCAGGGAAGGATTCATGTATGCCAGAACCGACCCGGATAAATTCAGGCAGGCCATCAAGCAACAAATCGACGGTATGCTTTAAGGTTGATTGATGGAAAGATTACTGACCGGTTTGCTGGAAAACAGCGCTTTCCCATTCTTTACGGCGTTCATCCTCGGATTGATGACCGCCATCAGTCCATGCCCCCTGGCCACCAATATAACAGCCATCGGGTTTATCGGGAAAAATATCGAAAACAAGAACCGCGTGTTCTATAATGGCCTGATCTATACGCTGGGAAGAGCAATCAGCTATACCCTGATCGCGGCCATCATCTTTATTGGCGCCGACCAAATGAAACTTTCAGGCCTGTTCCAACGCTATGGCGAAAAAATTATCGGCCCCCTGTTAATCCTGATTGGATTGTTTATGCTGAATATTATCAGAATAAATTTTCCAGGCTTCAACCAGCTGACAACGGGGATCCAGAAAAAAGGGATCAATCATTATCTTGACGTGCTCCTCCTTGGAATTGTGTTTGCCCTGGCCTTTTGTCCCTACAGCGGGGTGCTGTATTTTGGAATGCTGATCCCTCTTTCAATAGGCAGCGTTTCAGGCCTTCTGCTCCCGCTGGTATTTGCCCTGGCAACCGGTATCCCCGTTATCATTTTTGCCTGGCTGATCGCGTATACGGTATCAGGAGTAGGAAAAATGTACAGTGGATTAAAAGTATTTGAAACGTGGTTCCGCCGGGTGGTGGCAGTCCTGTTCATTGCCGTCGGGATGTATTATATCATTCAAATCTACGGGTAAAAAATTTAATCGATCTGTACGTGTAAACACAGACCGGTTACCGGTAAAAACATGAACCGTTAAGCATTAATAGCATGGAGTGGAAAAAAGAGATCAGGATCCTTTTCTGGATAGCAGCGGTTTTCGTATTGGCTTTTTATATGCCTCTGGAAAGTGCCCGGTTCAGGGAAGCCATTATGGCCAGCCTGGATTTGTCGAAATGGTACGCTAGGGAACACGTGATCTTATGCCTTTTGCCTGCATTCTTTATTGCCGGTGTAATTGCCGTATTTATCAGTGAAACGTCGATATTAAAATATTTCGGTGCAAAAGCCAGGAAATGGGTAGCTTATACCGTGGCTTCGGTGTCGGGAACGATCCTTGCCGTATGCAGTTGTACCATCCTTCCCTTATTTTCGAGCATACACAAACGGGGTGCCGGGCTGGGACCGGCCATTGCTTTTCTGTATTCAGGTCCTGCCATCAATATCCTGGCCATTATTCTTACCGCCAGGGTCCTGGGATTTGAAATGGGAGTGGCAAGGGTGATCGGTGCGGTAGTATTTGCAATCGTCATCGGGTCTATCATGTCGATCATTTACCGCCGGGAGGAAAAACTTAAACGGGAAGAGCAGTTGAATTTTCCTGATATGCCTGAAAAAAGGCCCATGTGGCAATCAGCACTTCATTTCTTTACACTGGTCCTGATCCTGGTTTTCGCCAACTGGGGAAAGCCGGGGGATGATGTAACCGGTGGCGTATGGTTCTGGTTATGGGCTAATAAATGGTATATTACCTCAGGCCTTGCCTTGATCCTTGTTTTTACGATGATTTATATTTTAAAGCTCAACTGGATACATGTTACCATAGCTACCCTGGTTACCGCTATATCTGCGTTTGTCAGTCCTTCACCGCTTATCCCCATGATTGTGGGGATCACAGGGGTCAGCATCATCACCCTGATGGATAAAAAGGATCCTGAGAACAGGGAATGGACCCTGGTGTCCTGGGATTTTGCAAAGCAGATCATGCCCTTGTTGGCCATTGGGGTAATTATTGCAGGTTTTTTGCTTGGCTCAACACATGATGATACTGCGATGGCTGGCGTTATCCCCAATACTTGGGTCGCCGGTCTGGTGGGCGGCAATTCTGTTTTCTCCAATTTCTTTGCCTCCATCGTAGGTGCATTCATGTATTTTGCCACACTTACCGAAGTGCCCATTTTACAGGGGTTGATGGCCGCCGGTATGGGTAAAGGCCCGGCTCTGGCCCTGCTCCTTGCAGGCCCGTCATTATCATTACCCAATATGCTGGTGATCAGGGATGTGCTGGGGACTGAAAAAACAATTGTTTATGTATTGCTGGTGGTGATCATGGCCACGATCACAGGACTGATTTATGGAACATTATGAACTTAACAGGTGATCGCTGATAATGATAGCGGAACTAAAAATAAGATAATTCTTGGTTCATTAATACTTGGCTGATTTAAATTTTTTTAAAACCCTAACCCGGATCGATATGGAAAATATAAAAACACCCATAGACTTATTGAAGGAATTCGCACCGGAATTCGCAAAACATCAAATGGACGATAAAACTCTGCTTTTTGACCATGAAAATTACCAGACCGTTCCTAAAAGATACAAACTTCTGGCAGGCATTGCCGCAGCAGCCGTTCTGAATTCCGATACCTGCACACGCATGTGGGTTAAACAAGCCAAACAAGCCGGTATTACCAACCGGGAGATCATTGAGGCAATCATGGTGGCTCGTTACATGAAACAGGCGGTTGTTAACGATACCGTAGCTAATACACTGGCATTATTGTCTGAAAATAAATTGTAATCATTAAAAAATTTTATCATTATGCTGGACATCAAAGTACAAGGCTCCGGATGCATGAACTGTAAAAAACTTGAAATCCTGTTTAACGAGGTGATCCGGGAAAATGAAATCCCGACGAAAAAATATTTTATCCCTGAAGACGAATTGGTTAGAGTGTTGAAAACAAAAGGCGTGAATTAATCATAGTCAGAATAATGAAAATCAGGCGGATATACAGATTTAAATGTATTCTGATCATTACACTGATCGATATTTTTTGTACGAATATGTCCGTAGCACAGCCAAATTCATTATTTCGATGGTCATTCGACGGAAATATCCGATACCGCTATGAAAAATGGGATAACATGAATGCGAAATCTTATGGGGATAATCCTGAAATCGGGAACCCGGATGACAATATCCTTCTACAGAGAATTATCGCAGGAACAACCCTGCATTTAAACGATCATATAACAATTTCAGCCCATCTTCAGGATTCCAGGGCATTTGGATGGTCCCTGGCCCAGGATAAAGAGCCGGATGCATTTAAAATCCACCCGCAAAATGTCAATGAGCCGTTCTACATCATGAATCCCCATGAAGAATTTTTAGAGATTTATGAAGCGAATATTCGTGTTGACAGCATATTTAAACATTTTTCAGTCATTGCCGGAAGGCAAAAAATCGCCTATACGGATTACAGGGTGTTTGGTCCGGGCAGCTGGGGAAATACGGGCAGGTGGTCCTGGGATGCCATCCGCCTGATGATTAAAAAAGACAACTGGTCAGGAGGCATCTGGTATGGAGGAACGAAAATCCATGACCCTGAAAAGACCTGTCTGCCATTTACCCATACTGAATATAATGGCGGAGGCATTCATGGAAATATGCAGTTTATGGATTATTTGCAGACCGATGTTTACCTGGCCCATAAACACCAGGGAAGTGCAGATTATATCCGGGAAAAAAATATAAACCGGAACTGGATTGGTTTTCGCTTTTACAATCCTGAATCAATTCCCTGGAAGTATGAGGCCAGCTATACGCATGAATTTGGGAAGGAAAACGAAATGGTGATCCATGCCTATGGTTTCTTTTTTAAACTGGGATATCAATTTGAGAAATTGTTCTGGAATCCCTGTGTAACGTTCCGATATACGTATGCAGAAGGGGATCACCCCGGCACTGAATATAATGAAAAATTTGATCCGGTATTTGGTGCAGGCGACAGGTACTACGGCTGGATGAATCTGGTCAAATGGAGTAACCTCGATGACATGGAAATCATGGTTGAGCTTTATCCTCTGATAGGAATGAGAATTGAGTTAAAATACAACATTCTTAAAATACCGCAGTCGGATGACATAACCATCATGGGAAACCTGGAATTACCGGAAGGGAAAAACCATTTAGGCAATGAGATTGACCTGTTTACTGAATATGATTTCAATGATCGCTGGCAATTCACTGCAGTCCTGGGATATTTTATCGCGAAAGATGCAGTGACGATAACAACAACACAACCGGGGAATGCTTTAATGATTTCATTCCAGGTGCGTTATACATTCAATCTGAAGATAGTCTGACAAATAAATATTTTTTTGCCATGAAAACAATACATATACCTGTTCTCCTGCTGATAATCCTTGTGACTGGAATTGTAATCATATCTGTTTTGATCGACAGTGCGGACCCTGAAAACCAGTTTGTTGTCGACCCAGGAGAAAAAATATCCACTCAGGGAGTATGCCCTCCATTATATCTGCTTACAGAGGATGGCGATACCATTAATCCGATAGCAGGTAAAAATACGGATAAACCTTATTCGCCCAAACAGACATGTGGAAAATGTCACGATTATGACCTCATAACACAAGGGTTTCATTTCCAGCAAGGCCGGGATGAAATACCCACTGCTGAACAAAAAGAACGGATTCAATGGGCCCTTTCTCCAGGCAATTACGGAGGCTCGTGGTGCTCCCCTGCCCCGCTCTATTCATACCTTTCACCCAAAAAGAATGAACATGAAAGTGTAATGGATATGACTTCCTATACTTTCGTCAATAAATGCGGTGTCTGCCATCCTGGGGGAGGGCCACTGGAATATGACCGGGATAATATCCGGTATGATGAAAAGACAACAGGAAACTCAAATCACTATACGGATGGTGGAATAAATGACCTCGATGGGGATTATTATAAGGCAAGCTGGCAGAAAAGTGGCGTGATCGAGGCGGATTGCTTTATATGCCATTTGCCGGATTACAATAATCAGATCCGTGTTGAACAGATTACAAAATATAATTTCCGTTACGCTGCATTGGCCGGATCAGGTTATGGCACCGTGACCGGCTCCGTTGCAGAAAACATACCGGTCACTGTCTCCTATTCAAAGGAAAAATTTAATGCGGATGGTACAGTCGAACCTTTTATCGTTAAAGAACCCCGGAATACCGCCTGTCTTTGGTGCCATGCAAAACCAGGTTACAAGAAAAGGGGTGCTGATTTCAGACCCCGTAATGACGTCCATCTCCAGGCAGGCCTGAAATGTGTGGATTGCCACCCGGCCGGTCGAATGGCCACTGATGAAAGGATCAAAGGCAAGGAAATACACCAGTTCGGAAAAGGGGATGATCCAAGTGGATTGGTGCGAAATGACCTGGATAATACCATGCGCACCTGTACCGATTGCCATGACAGCGGATATCTCGGCGCTCCTGCCGCCAGACATACCTGGCTCCCGCCGGTACACCTCGAAAAAATAGCCTGCCAGACCTGTCATATTCCTGAAAGAAATGTTAAATCAGTACATTTTGTGGCCAGTGATGTTTTTAATCCCGGCACCAAAATCCCTACAAAAGGGAAATATCTGTGGACATTTTATGGCCCTGACATGAACTACTGGAATCATTACGGGGATCTGGAGATGATGGGCTATGATGACAAGCCCACATTTTCATTCAGACCTGAACTGGTAAAATATAAAGAGATGATATATCCCGCCAACCGGGTGCATACGGCCTGGCCCGGCATACAGGTTAATGGGCAGCAGGGCCTGATGCAGCCAAAAATGGGTGATATTTATCAGATGTGGACCGCTCACTTCAAAGATCCTGGCATTTATCCTGAATTATCATTGATCAGGGATGATAATGGCGATGAAGTCATTGAGGTGAACAAACCGGAGGAAATAGATGCCTTGATCTCCGCTATCACAAAAAAATTATCCGATATCCAGTATCCCATGAAAGATAAAAAGGTAGTCTGGGTAATGAATAACAGGATCTTTCAATCGGGTAATGAATATTCGGAAATCCCGCGGGATACCTGGGAAGCCTCCCCGTACGGCAATGTCCATACCTATAACCATGATATTTCACCAGCCAAAAGCGCCCTCGGCATCAACGGTTGCACTGATTGCCATAGTTACGAGGCGGCGTTTTTTATGGCGCCCGTTGTGGATACACCCATCGATCCATCCGGCAATCCAATCCTGTATCCGCAATATGAAAATTTTAACATATCCGAAGTCCAGGCACATGTTGGTATCGTAAGAGAATCCTACATAAAACCCCTTATTTATATCCTGCTGCTTGCGGCCATGCTGTTATTGATCATTGCAGGCTTCAGACATTATTTCCGAAATACTTTAGCAACGCCCTGGCTGAATACCTTAAGCGCCGCACTGTTTTCAGGACTTTTCCTGGTATCGGTCGTGCCCCTGATTGATACCCATTTATCAGCTTATATGCTCCCTTCCCGATTTCAACTGGATTCCAATCATTTTATGATTGGGTTGGCCATATTGCTGATGACGGTAATACTGCTGATTTACCGGATGCGTAAAATCCAGGATAACAATCATCCGTGGGAGCTTAAAAAGGGGTTGAATCTGTTTATCATTTCGGCCTTATTGATTACGGCGGTCAGTGGACTGCTGATGATGATCAATGCCGGATGGATATTTTATTCCCTGTTTGATCTGGGGCTGTTGTTTGCCGTTGGCGGCAGCATGCTGGTCTTCTCGGAATTGATTTTTGCCCGAAAAACCACATAAACTAATTTTTACTCACTTCTAAATATAAAATCATGGAAAATAAATCTTTGGGATTCATCGGCGGCGGAAGGATCACCAGGATCATTCTGCAGGCCTTAAAGAACAAATCAGCAAGGTTGGATAATATCACTATTTTTGAACCTGATGCCGGCACCCTGGAAAGGTTATTGAATCTCTACCCGGGAATTAAGGCTGCCGGTTCAACCGAAACTGCAGCACGGCAGGAAGTAGTTATCCTGGCAGTTCATCCTCCCGTTATCATGGAGACGCTCAATAAAATTCGGGAGGCCATAAATGCTGAGACCATTATCCTGTCACTTGCACCAAAAATCACCGCCGATAAAATGGCAGATGTATTACCGACCCGTAAAATAATGCGGATGATCCCGAATGCCACCTCATTTTCGAACGATGGCTTCAATCCGGCCTCCTTTCACAGGGATTTTCCC
>JAGTVG010000421.1 GCA_018224645.1 Cyclobacteriaceae bacterium | reverse complement strand
TTCGGCCTTGGCGGAACAATGATCTGTTTCGAGGCGCTCAGGCAGGGAGAAATCGACCTGTATCCTGAATATACGGGTACAGGGCTTACAGCCATTCTTAACCGCAATATTGAAGGAAAGGATGCCCGGGAAACCTTCGTTGAGGTCAGGCAGGCTTTCGACAGTGAATTCAACCTTACCTGGCTTGAACCACTGGGATTCAGCAATAAATATGCCCTGGTGATCCGGGATACTTTTAAAATCAGCAGGATATCAGAACTCGATAAACTGGGCGGCAGGATCAGGCTGGGTTTTTCCCATGAATTTCTGAACCGTCCCGATGGGTACACAGGTTTATCTGAACATTATGGTCTTCGGGGCATGAATGTCAGGGGTATGGAGCACGGTCTTGTATATATGGCCATTGAACAGGGTGAGATCGATGTGACGGATGCCTACGAAACAGACGGCAAGCCCGAAAGGTATGACCTGAAAATGCTGGAAGATGACCGCGATTTTTTTCCTCCCTACGAAGCGGCCATTGTGGTAAGTAACAGAATACTCGATTCGTTGCCCGGCCTTAAGCAGAAACTTTCACAGTTATCCGGGGAAATATCAACACAGGAAATGCGCGACCTGAATTACCGGGTGGAAGTCATGGGTGAATCCATACCATCGGTTGCGGGAAGTTTTCTAACGGGCGAGGGATGGATCGAAAATTCCGGAATTGACATGGATAACGGCTTATCCTCCATGCTGGCGCGGCAAACCCTCAGGCATATTTTCCTAACCCTGATGGCAACATTTATGGCAGTGCTTGTGGGTATCCCGCTTGGAATATTTATAACCCGGAAAAGAAAAATGGCCGGAATTATCCTGGGATTTGCCAATATTGTGCAGACCATACCGAGCCTGGCGATCCTGGGTTTTATGATCCCGCTGTTCGGGATCGGTTTAAAACCGGCAATTGCCGCGTTGTTCCTGTATGGTTTATTGCCTATTGTCAGGAATACACATACCGGGATCATCACCATCGATCGGCAGCTTATTGAAAGCGGCACCTCCATGGGATTAAAAAACTGGCAATTATTGCATATGCTTGAACTTCCTCTGGCCACGGGTGTGATCATGGCAGGAATACGGACTTCCTTGGTCATCAACATAGGTACGGCAACCCTGGCCGCTTTTATCGGTGCCGGCGGGCTTGGAGATTTTATCATTACCGGCATTACCCTGAACGATCATAAGCTGATCATGAAGGGGGCCGTTCCTGCGGCAATTCTTGCACTTACGGCGGATTTTATTCTGGGAAAACTTGAAAAAAAAATCCAGCCCAGGGGATTGGGTGTTTGATCCGGATGCGATTTAACCCCGATTATTAATAATTTATTTTTAAATGGGAATACCATTTGTATGTCACATAATTATAATCAATAAAATACGTGACAGGGTTAACCCTCGTCCAGATGTTATCGGGACGGCCTGCATCCCTTTCGATTAGCGTAAGCGGAATAAAGCCGTCAGACAGGAAAAATTTATGAATTTTTCGGGTAAAATGTAAAAAAAGTTTTAATCATGCCCGGATTACAGGTAAAGTACCCGTAGTGCCCGAGGCCAGTAAACCGTATGCACCTTTTATAGTCCAGGGATATGAAATGTCTTTAACAGCAATCAAATTGAAAGAATGACGGAATTTTATATGACCTAATCCGGGAAATTCATTTTTTCAACTAGTTCCATAAATGCAGGTTCATCCCGTAAATATTCAAAGATCGGATCGACATAGATAGCAGGCATATTGGGATCGTGTACATGATAGGCTTTTTCCAACCATTCAATTGCTTCTTTTTTCATACCAGCCCGGGTATAGATGGTTCCAATCTGCCAGGGAGTAATAAAAATTGTTTTGGATCTTTCAATCAGCATTTCTGCAAGACTTTGCAGTGCCCCGGAATAACCACCATTCTGAAATCCCAGATCCAATGCATGCAGGGCCTGAGGATCATCAGAAAAAGTCCTTTTCCACATGGCATAGGCTTCATTATATTTTTTCTCCATGTGGTATACAGAACGAAGGGTAGTCTGGGAAATACGGCTTTCAGGATTGACCTCAAGAATACCCTCCAGTAATTCCCGCGCTTCCTGATATCTTTTGGTAAACAACAGATTCATGCCGTATATTTCTTTGTACAACGTATTATAAGGGTCCAGGTCCAAAGCCTTTGCCATATGTTCCAATCCTTCTTCGGCCCGGTTCATCCAGCAAAGAAATTGTGAATAATACGTGAGTGCCAATGCGTAGTTCGGATTAATATTTATCGCCTTCTCGAATTCTTGTTCGGCTTTTTCCCACTGCCAAAACCCCCACATGTTAAATCCGGCACTGTGAAAATGAACTTCAGCCAGCGTACTGTCCAATTCCATGGCTTTGTCTAAATACTTAACACTGTTATTAGCCATATCCAACCAGGGTACGTATCCCATTTGCCCCCGGCCCAATCCGACCCTGCTTAATCCTACATAGCCCAGGGCATAATCCGGATCTAATTCGACAGCCAGTTTGAAATAATCTTCAGCTATTCCAAGGTCTTCCCTGGTTAATTTGTTCCAGTGAAATGTCCCTTTCAGGTAGGCTTCGTAAGCTTCCGGATTTACTGGTTCAGAATCCTGGAACAAAGGTATTTCCCCTGGAGTCAGCTTGACATGGATCTTCCCGGCAATATCCCGTGTAATCTCCCTGTGAAGGTTGATCACATCCGATAATTCACGGTCGTAGGATGTACCCAGTAAATGGGTTTCCACGGGTTGCGGTTTGATCAGCTGGATCTGGATAGAGACATTGTTGCCCGTTTTATAAACCGAACCTTCCACCACAGCATCTACCCTGAGCTGTTTTGCTATCTCTCCCATGGATAAAGTGCTTTCCCTGAAACGCAGTGTCGACTGCCTCGAAATGATCCTAAGCGAACCGATTTTCGATAATTCCGTAATGAGGGCATCCTGCATCCCGGCGACAAAATATTCCTGTTGCTGGTCACCGGTCAGATTTGTCAAGGGCAGAACGGCGAGGGAGGATATTCCGGAATCTGCAGAAGGAAATACAAACATCCGGAAAAGCCAGATTACCGCCGATATCAGTATTATAAATACTGGAAGTAAAATCTTCCGGTATTTACTCTTCCAGCCGGTTCCCGGTATGAGTTTTCGAAGCCTTTTTCCGGAAGGGACTGGTAATTCCATACCCTGAATGGCAAACACTTCAATTGGATAGCCGACATTTTTAAGTTCAACAGTGGCTACCGGAACATAACTGATTTCCGCATGTGATCTGATTGCCCCTATCACCGATGCGGAAACATAGATTCCACCCGGATCGGCAATGGATTCCAACCGTGAGGCTATATTGACACCATCTCCAAAGACATCCTCGTTTTCAATAGCAATTTCTCCCAGGTGAATACCTATCCGGACTTTATATTCATCACTTTCATGAATTTGTTTTTGGATTTCCTGTGCACATAATAGGGCATTCAATACACTGTCGAAGCGTGCCAGGATGCCATCCCCCATTTCCTTTAACCACAAACCCTCATATTTTTTGATGAGCGCTTTTTGAATGGATCTGTTTTTTCTAAGAATTTGCAATGCCCTGTCCTCATTTTCACCCATTAAGGCAGTATATCCAGCAATGTCGGTGAACATGATGGCAGCCAGGAGATGTTTTTCTTCGATCATTGAAAACCAATTTACGAAAGTCGATGATATTTTGGGATTTATTCCGGGAATTTCATTTTATCGATCAATGATTTAAATCTGGATTCTTAACGCAAATATTCAAAGATATTCATCCGGTCCTGTAAAATAACGTTACAGGAAATATATCCCATTTACGCCCTGCCAACTCCAATCATAGCGGATCCAATATAGGCAAGGGCAAAACCAGAATCCAGTTTCTGTGACAATTTAAAACAGTTCTCACTAAGGTCGAGGTCCTGCAGCGTCAGCTTGTACCAGTGAAACCACCTTTCAGATAGTCTTCATATGTTTCAGGAGTAATTTTCACTTTTTCCTGCAAATTTGATCTTTCACCTGCAGTTATTTAAGCATAGACTTTGTCAGTAATATCCGTTGTAATTTCCTTATGAAGATTTAGAACATCAGAAAGTTTACAGTCGTAAGTGTTGGCGAGGAAATTAGATTCCTCGGCAGAATTTTAATCATCCTGTTCACCTGTTTTTTTTGGCTTGAATAATTGGGTATTCATTCAGATGAACATTTCAATTGTATTTTCATGGTCTGGCCCACAAAATTTTCGCTAAAACAGGTTTCGATCCTGGCCATTATTTGTGAATAATTTATAATTTTGCATTCCAAACTGCACCCGTAGTTCAATTGGATAGAATGTCAGATTCCGGTTCTGAAGGTTGGGGGTTCGAGTCCCTTCGGGTGTACGAAGACGAATGTTGTCTCAAAAAGGCAGCTTTCTTTTTTTTAACGATTTGATCTTGATTTACGCAATCCCGAAGGGATCCCGCCAAAGGCAGGAAGTCCCTTCGGGTGTACGGGAGACGAAAGCTGCTTGTAGGGCAGCTTTTCTTTTTAAATATAATTCCCGGTGGGATGATATCCCCGAAAGGACGAGAAGCCTGTCCCGATGTCCGTAGGGAAATCGGGAAGTCCCTTCGGGTGCACGAATTTATTTGGCGATGCAGCGATGTGGTGATGTAGCGATGAAGATATTGGGAATTGATGGAGACTGTTGATCCCAAAATATGCTTCTTGCTTTTTTATGTGGGATTTTTAAAAGAATACTCTCTGGTGCAAGTCTTCGCATTGGATTTGTGGGTTGCAGGACTAGTGCCAACATTTATATCCGATTGCTTTTGAACTGCCAAATTAGATTTTTAAATTCATCTTAATATAAATGACACCAGCGATGAGTCGAAAATATCAGATCAGAAATCCTGAAGGTATAAATTTTGCTACATTTACAGTTATTCATTGGATCGACTATATTCATAGATGTAATTGTAATTGAA
>JAGTVG010000420.1 GCA_018224645.1 Cyclobacteriaceae bacterium | reverse complement strand
TGGACCGGTTTTATGCCAGAGGGGATACCCTGAGTCTCGGGGTGTGCAACGGGTGCCAGCTGATGGTGGAATTGGACCTGATTTATCCTGAACTCATGGATAAACCTGCAATGCATCATAATTCGTCCGGTAAATTTGAATCATCCTTTCTATCCGTTGATGTCCTGCCGAATGAGTCGGTATTGCTGAGTTCGCTTGCCGGGAGCCGTCTGGGCATCTGGGTAGCTCATGGGGAAGGCCGTTTTCAGCTGGATCTTGATGAAAATAAATATCATATCCCGGCTAAATATACATTCAGAAATTATCCGGGCAATCCCAACGGATCGGACTATAATGCAGCTTGCATTGCTTCTGCAGATGGACGGCATCTTGCCATCATGCCGCACATTGAACGGTCGATCTATCCCTGGCAATGGGGATATTACCCTCCTGAAAGGAAAAATGATGAAGTTTCACCCTGGATTGAGGCCTTTGTAAATGCACGGAACTGGATCGAAGAAAAAACCGGGAACCGGTAGGAGAAACCTGGATTTTTAATTAGCCCGTGAAGCGATTCTGCCGTGATTTTCAATGCCTCAGGTCTTCAGGAAAATAGATGATGACTTCGATTTTCGATTTACGGTTAGTGGATCCAAAGTCCCCCAAGAGGATTTTACCGGGCAACTGTGCAGGAAGTCCTGGTCAGGTAATATGGCTTCTGAATGGGATTGGGATGATTGATCTGTATTTTACGATTCGTAATTCATGGTGTATGATATTCTATTGGTTCCTGGTATAACCTAATAAATCATGAAACTCAAGTATCCCCTGGTACTGGCAAGCAATTCACCGAGACGTCAGAGCATACTGCGTGAACTTGGGATCGAATTTATCATCCGGACCATTGATATCCCGGAAGTATTTCCCCCCTGGCTGCCGGTGGATGAAATTCCCGGTTTTATTGCCAGGAGAAAAGCTGAAGCCTTCGATGCATTCGATCCATCTATGATGATCCTGACCGCCGATACCATTGTTACCAGTTCGGGAAAGATCCTGGGCAAACCAAAGGACGATGCGGAAGCCTCGGAAATGCTTTTAAATTTGTCGGGGAAACCGCATAAGGTATATACAGGGGTGTGTCTGCGGATAAAGGAAAATTTTCATACCATCACCGATTGTACGGAAGTATTCTTTAAAAAACTCTCAAAAAAGGAGATTGAATATTACATACATCATTACATGCCGCTTGACAAGGCGGGAGCCTATGGAATTCAGGAATGGATCGGCATGATCGGCATAAAGAAGATCAGGGGATCCTATGTTAACGTGGTGGGGCTTCCCGTCTCTAAAGTTTATGATCTTTTTAAAGAACTTGACCTGATCGAACTGTGAACCTTCCTGCCGCCCGGGTCACCTTTCAGGCAGGGAAGATTGCCGTTTTCCTGAGCAAATTCTGATCCGTGTTTCCCGACTCGCTGATCGCGATTTTCATGGTTTTTTTCCTGCTCATCCTCATTATCCAAACCAGGTAAGAAGTTATCCCGATTTTTATTCCAGTTTTCCCATCACCTCCGCCATCTGATCCACCCCGATATCGCAGGCACAGCGGAAATGACCTTCGGGACATTTTTTTCTTCCATGGATCCCGCAGGGCCTGCAATACAGGTTATCCCTGATCTCCAGGATAAAAGAACGGTCAGAAAGCGGGCCAAACCCGAATGAAGGAAGTGTTGAACAATAAATTGCACAAACCGGGGCATTCATGGCTGAAGCCATATGCATCGGGGCCGAATCATTGACAAAATTCATCGACGCTCCACGCATCAGGGCTGCTGTATCCAGGAAACCAAGCTCGCCGCAAAGGTTGATCACTTTACCGGAACCGGCTCGGGCCCTGATCTCCTCCCCCAATGAACGATCGCCGCTGCCTCCAACCAGATAGACAATCATCTGATTTGGAGCCAGTCCGATGATCTCCAGCCATTTTTCAACCGGGAATTGTTTGGTAAACCAGATGGAGGCCGGAGCCAGACAAATATAATTTCCCTGCCGGTAAGCGGTAATATTTTCCAGGTGCCTATGCTGCGGATATAACGCCGGCCTGCCAGGTTCGTCATCAGTGAACCATCCGACAAGTTTATGATTACGTCCGGTCTCGTGTTCCCCGTCGAACCTGTGTTTGATCCTTTTGCTGAACAGAAGTGACAACGGGTTTTTATCAAATCCAACGGAAATAGTGGCGCCCGACAGGACCGTGATCAGGCCGGTTGAAATAAACCGCTGTACATTGATGACCATATCATATTTCAGTGAGCGGATCTTCCGGATTACCCGAGGGAGATTCATGGATTTATGCCTCGTTTTATCAAATATTATCACCCGGCGAATTTTGGGATGGCTGTCAAAAAGTGATTCATAGCCTTTTCTGACGAGGAAATCTATTTCAACCTCAGGATAATGCTGATATATCTTTTCCACCAATCCTGTTGCAAGGATCACATCTCCAAGAAATGCAGTCTGTATGATCAGGATCCTTTCAAGGGACTTTTTAGCCATAAGGGCCGAAAATAATCAATTCTATGTGACTTTAAAAGATAATGGCCTAATCTGTGGAGGCTGTTTTCCCCTGATCATTTTCCTTTTCTTCTTCAGCGGATTTGATTCTTTCACCACCTTTAAGCCGTTTGGATACAACCACGAATGGTCCGGTCACTACTTCCTGTT
>JAGTVG010000419.1 GCA_018224645.1 Cyclobacteriaceae bacterium | reverse complement strand
CCACCATCATCGTCGCTGCCCTTTCCCTGGTAAACCTCGGTGCACTCAAATATGCCTGGTCATATTCCAAATCTGATTTTGCGGCAATGGCTGCCACGAAACTCGTTTCCTGGACGGGCAGGTATCGAGGCAGGCCAGATCGCGGTTGTAGGGCTCTCTATCTTTCTTCACCTCTACAATACCTTCGCGGCCGCACGTGGCAACCGTGGGTCAGATTCCCGGTACCACACATTTCCGTAATGTGAAACGCCACAGCGTAGTGACCGATCCCGGGATCATTCCTTGACATCCGGAATTCAATGCCATTGCCCGGAGTCATAATACTCACTGAACATGGGAATAAGAAATAAACCACTTATATTTAACCCATCCCTTATATAATAAAAAATTGCGAGAAACAGTTTATTTCTAAATATAAAATGAAATGGTTATGGCTATCGGTGCTGTTGATGTTGTCAGGTTTATTTTCCTGTAATCATGGATCCATTGAGTCTAAAAATGATCAGCGTCCCAACATCATCCTGATCCTGGCCGATGACATGGGTTATTCCGACATCGGTTGTTATGGGGGTGAGATCAATACACCTAACCTTGACAGACTGGCGGGAAATGGTATCCGGTTTACCCAGTTTTACAATACCGCCAAATGTTTTCCCACCCGGGCAAGCCTCATGACCGGCCTTTACAGCCACCAGGTGGGCATGGGCAGACAACCCGGTAATTTTCTGAAAAACTGTGTGACCATCGCCCAGGTATTGCGTACAGCGGGTTACCGTACTTTGATGTCAGGAAAATGGCATGGCACTGACCTTCCGGTAAACATGGGTTTTGACCGGTATTACGGCCTGGTTGACGGGGCGGTCAATTACTGGAACCCGGGGAAACAGCGGGCGGGTGAACCGGTACCGGGAAGAAAGACAAACATGTATCCCCGTACCTGGGCTATTGACAGTACCGTCTACAAACCTTATACACCTGATGACCCGGATTTTTATATAACCGATGCTTTCACAGACAGGGCACTGGAATACCTTGAAACTTATAAGGATGAGGATAATCCCTATTTTCTTTACCTGGCCTATACCGCACCTCATTATCCCCTGCATGCCTGGCCGGAGGATATTGCCAGGTATAAAGGCAGGTATGCCGGTGGGTATGACAGCCTGCGTCAATGGCGTTTCAGGAAAATCCAGGAGCTCGGCCTTTTCCCGGAAGGGATCCGTCTTTCACCAAAGGATTCAGAAGTGCCGGACTGGGAGGATTTGGAAAACCGGCAGGAAGAGGAATTGAAGATGGAGGTCTACGCGGCCATGGTTGACCGGATGGATCAGAATGTCGGGAAGATATTGAAAAAAGTGGAGGAACTGGGAGAATGGGAAAACACTATCATCTTTTTTTTATCGGATAACGGGGCGTGTGCCGAGGTTGCCGAATTCACGCCGGACATTCCTCCCGGCCCGGTGGAATCGTACCGGAGTCTCAATCTCCCCTGGGCCAATGCGACAAACACACCATTCCGTAAGTATAAAAACCACGATTTCGAAGGCGGAATATGTACGCCGTTCATTGTCCATTATCCATCCCTGATCCAAACACCGTTTATCACGGATCAGCCCGGGCATCTGATCGATATCATGGCAACCTGTATCGATTTTGCAGGTGCCAAATATCCCGGGTCATTTGAAGGACATGAAGTGTTGCCGTTTGAAGGAAAAAGCTTATTGCCCGCATTGAGGAGAGAAACCGGAACGGGGCATGAGTTCCTGTACTGGCAGTGGGCCAACAGTGTCGGGGTCAGGAAGGGTGACTGGAAAGCCGTGGGCTATGTGGATTCGCCCTGGGAATTGTATGATCTCCGGAATGACAGAACTGAACTGAACGACCTGGCGGCTGAATACCCTGAGATCGTGAAGGAGCTTGACAGCCTTTTCAACCGGTGGGCGAAAAGGACTGGGGCCAGGATCAGGACATTCGGCACTGAACAGACAGGTTCAGAGTGATGGCGGAATCCGGACTCAACTCATGCCATGAGTTGGAGTCATGGCATGAGTTGAGTCCGGATCCCATTTACAGGGTCTTTGGTGGGGCAGTCACCTTCCGCTTCACGGACGGGGTCCCGGGGGCAAGATCATCCGGATTCAGCAGGAGCTTTTTACGTGCCCTGGACCGTTCCACCCATTTTTCAATGCCATAGATCACCGGATTCCCCAGGAACTTCATTCCGGTCTTCAATCCTTTTTTCAATCCGGATTCTTCCTTTTCCAGTTCAGTCGGGAAGGCCGCATCGATCGCCTGTTCAAAAATATATCCGACAGGATTACCGACCTTAAGCAATACGTCGACGGTTTTTTCACCTGCCATCCGTTTGAGCAATATGCCGATATTTGAAATGATGTTCGCAGTAATGCTTTTGGCCGTCTGGGTGATGAATTGCGGAGATGGATAGATCTCGCGGTAAGATTTCACATAGGTTTTTGTGCAGTAATTTTCCGTGATCAGAGCGACCCGGGTCATGAGAGACGCGTTGATCAATCCATCAGCTATTGAGGATAGGATCTTATCAAGAAAGGGAATACTTTTCAGGCTGTCCGAAGCGAATTTTGAAAAAACTTCCTCGGTTGCATATTCTGCCGCCTCGGAACCGCCAATGAGTACGGAGTAATATACCTGTTTGCCGATCTTCCATACATCCCGGTTGGAAACTCGTCCATTGTACAGGATAAAAATATCTTTTACCATGGCCACACTCGAGGACAGGATCAACAAGGCATCCAGAAACCCATTCTGAATAATTCCTGTCCGGTAAAATACCTGACTGATGTATTTCCTCCGTATTTTTTCGGATTCCTTGTTCAGGATCTTGATCACCCTGTTGTAATCCTCCCGTGTTGGCTGGAGTTTCTGTACCTCAATGCCTTTTGTCTGCAGAAGCTGGTTGTATCTGAATTTTTTAATCCTTT
Organism: Cyclobacteriaceae bacterium; assembly: GCA_018224645.1. Classification (GTDB taxonomy): domain Bacteria; phylum Bacteroidota; class Bacteroidia; order Cytophagales; family Cyclobacteriaceae; genus JAGTVG01. The sequence goes on along the minus strand of JAGTVG010000419.1, from coordinate 104 downwards.
TTTCGATCACGTTCATTTCCAGGCTCAAGTGGGTGGTAGGTGAGGGGTTCACCGGGATCCTGAAGATCTGTATGACCGGGATGACCACAAAATATACGGTCAAT
>JAGTVG010000418.1 GCA_018224645.1 Cyclobacteriaceae bacterium | reverse complement strand
GCTTCCGGGGAGATGAAAGATTCCTGATGAAGGGATTGATGAAGAAACCTAATTGTTAATGATGTTAATTTTTTAATCCATCTTTATACTTTCTGCCCGGGTGTCATTCAGCAGGAATCCTCAATAAACATTGGAGATTTTTGAAATAAATCATACCTCAATCCGGGATCTTTTGAATGCTACCCCGGAGGGATTGTATTAGGATAGCATTTTACCGGCAGTCCCCTGAACTCCGGAAGTGTTCCATGAGCCTTCCCTGACCACCGTATCCTGACAACTTTGGCAGCCGGGCCGGCCGGTTTACGGACCTTATCCGGTGCAGGCTGACCTCCCGGCACATGCCTGTCGTCACTGAAGACTGGCGCAAGGCGGACTATCATGGATCATTTCTGATTAAATTCAGATCCCTGCTCCCGTTCTATCGTCACAGGAGCCGGCAGGGATGACGATGTCGCTTGTTGATATGCCTGAACGATGCTGACTGAATAGAAAAACCGGCAGGAATGAGTTCAGGAAATAAGGACTGGAAAAAGAAATAACAGAAAGCTTCAATAAATGAACTTTTCAGTTTCTTTCAGAAGGAAACTTCCCCGATTCCTGCCGGACGATTCCTTCCGGCATGAGAGGACTTCTGAATCCTACTCCCTGAAAATCATCGTCCCATACGACAAGGGATTATGAAAGGCGGGCGGAGACCATGATGATACTTCCGGGTGGCCCGGATTCTCCTCCCCTTCACCCCGGCAGAAATCGACATACCACCTGTCCCCTTCTTTCGGCGGATGATTGGGTGCCGTATATACCTGTCCGAACGGGATGGCGATCTCAAAGTTCCATCCCTCATCCCGGTCCGATGCATCATTCAACGTACCCATCAGCTGGACAGCATTTTTCAAGCCTTCACAATCCCAGTCCCAAAGTTGTTTGATGTCCCGTCTGGCATTATACTTGTTCAATACAAATAGGTCAAGGATGGTGTTCAGCGGATTGATCTCGATTTCAATGTAGGATTTCGAACTTCCATCAGCATTGATAAAAAACTCCACCACATTTTCGGTCCAGAGATAGGCATCCCGTTCCTTCATCGTAGCCCATAGATGATCATCCTCAACATAAAAGGCACCATAAAGGAATTCATCATCCCAAAGCCACCTGAACCTCGTCTTCAGCCTGGGTTCAGTGCCGTCCTGTGATACAAAAAAGGCTTCCGGGGCCTGATTCCATGCATTTTCATCGATTTTCCCATCGATAACGATCTCCTGGTTTGTTTTATAACATTCATAAACAGGTTTTTCTGCCCCGGCCTGGAACATCCATAATCCGCTTAAAAACAGGCTGAACTGCAAATATAAAATCATCATATTATGAAATTAAGATCCGGCTTGCCCCTTTCGGCAAATCGAAACACAAGATAGAGGCTTTTTCTTCAATAAAAAATTTTCCAGTGGACAGTGACGCCCCCTGATTTATTTTTTCCATGACCACCTGTTTACCATCATTTTCGAAGACGGCCCTACGGACTGGTTTATTGATCCGGATGGTGAAATCCGGGGTGCTGAAAGGAGCCTGGATATCAAGCGTCTTTCCAATCAATTTCATCGTGGTCAGTTTTTTACACGCCCAGTATCTTGCGATCTCACTCAGTTTCATCCAGACCAGGTGATCATATTTCTGATGTAACCGTCCGACCACCGTTTTAAAAACGTTGAATCCGAGCTGGGTCCCGTTATAATAAATACCCGGCCAGTGACATACCAGGATGGCAGGATCCCCCTTTTCAATCACTTCGACAAGCCTGCCGCCGTCCAGATCAGGATTGATGAAAAGGTCAGCGTTCCCCGGCTCAAGACCGTCCCATCCCCCGAACCAGTCCCCAGTACACCCGATGACATGAACCGAACATTTCGGGTCACCGGTATCCAGACCTGACACATGGAATAATTCCGGTTCCACACTTTCATCCTTCCCGGTCCTCACATCCCTGAAAAAATGCGGTATTTCGGTGTCATATATTTCCCGGCAGGCTTCCAGGGTCGCACTGGCCAGGTTATCCATATTCCTGTGTCCGAAACCGCCGGGAGTGGTAACTCCCTCACAGTTAAATCCGGCTTCCTTAAGGATGTTCAGGGCATAAGCCAGGTAAGAAGTCAGCTCATCGGCACTCTTATCCTGGCTCCACTCCCAGTTTTCCATATATTCCGGGGTCGGATCAGGAAACGGCAACCCGGTTTTCAGGTTTATCACCCTTGTATGGCTGATCATTTCAGGATGGATGTCCCAGTCAACCGACATAAAATCCCTCACCAGGCTCAGACTGTCTTTCAGTTCCTGCTTCGACCATCCCGGAATAAAACGGTGCAGCCAGCCCGTGCAGGCCGGATAAGGCACCATGCTGTATTTACCCTTCACCCCATGGTCGCGGCACCACTCGCCAAATTCCCGGACAAAACTATCCGGTATTTCCCTGGGCAGCTTTTTCCAGGCCTGCAGGTATTGATCCGGAAAAACTTCCGCGAACTGCGGGATCCCGAAATAGGCCATATTCACAAGGGCCGTGGAATCATCGATGATAAAACTTACGGGCACCCGGTTTTTGGGATTCAGGACCGTCACGGCCATGTTCCGTGCCAGGGCCTTTTCTGCAAACGGCGTCATTCCGGCATAAACACCCGTGGCACCGGCTACACTTTTTGTGATAAATGATCTTCTATCCATATAAATTAAGGTATTTTGACTGAAAAATTAAATCAGGGTTTCCATTGATCGATCACAGGACCTTCCTGCCCGAACACCGGATCCATGACCGGAAGTTTAACTTTCCGGATATTTTCATCTGCGGTGGGCCGTTCCCATTCCTTTCCATAGTTCATATCCCAGGACTGTCCTTCCGGGTAAGCGCCAACCACCCTGAAATCGGCGCTTGATCCGAGATTTTTATGGGCCACCCCTGCAGGGATCAGCACGATCACTTACGGTCCACCTGTTCCGAATTCAATGGCCTGCCGGTAAACAATCAGCGGAAGTTTTTCGTCGTTGGGGAATGTTCGGTCATCCTTCAGGATGACTTTGAGAATTTCAGCCCCTGGATCGACCTGTTTCATATCCTGTGATTTCAACTTTACCTGAATGAATAATAAAATAAAAAAACCGAGTATTATCAACCGGGTCATTGGACAAAAATTTTTTCCACAATTTAAGCGATAAATATGAAAATCGAAACAAATGTTGAACCAGTAAAAGGTTGACGGGAAAGTAAAGCCGGAAGCATGTCTGTCGACAAGGCAGGCTCGAAGCTCGAAAATGGAGGCCGGAAGCCGGAAGCCTGAAGCCGGAAGGCAAGAACGCAAAGAAAATAATGAGGGTTAACGGGTTGACGGGAAAAGAATCCGCGTATCCCTGCCTGCAGGCAGGCAGGCACGTCTCCACTTCTCCACGTCTCCACTTCTCCGCTTTTCCACTTTTCCGCCAGCAAACCAGCAAACCAGTGAACCAATTAAATGATCTTCATCATTGGATCACATCCTGCCCTTCCCTATCTTTATGCCAACATCTGTTTTTTATGTACAGGAAATTTACTTTTTTTATTTTTCTGCTGAGTCTTTGCCTTTCATCCTGCGACAAGGACAAGGCAGGCCTTTCAACCCTGCTGAAAATCCGTGTCACGACCGCTACCATCACGGAAAATAACCAGCCTGTTGAAACCTTGAATTTCACTGCCTCCATTGATAATCCATGGCCTGAGGATCTGGTCTTCACCTGGTCCACCGAAGCAGGAACTGCCCACCCCGGACAGGATTTCGAAGAGATGACCGGTGTACAGGCTGTCATTCCGGCAGGATCGCTATCGGTCAACCTTCCGGTGGGGATCCTGGGTGACACGCTGATGGAATTTACCGAACATTTCACCATCCGGATCCGGAATGAAGGGATTCAGGACAGGCAGACAACCATCACCATCCTCAATGATGATTATATTATTCCGGAATGGACGGAGGAAGGGGCTGTAACATCACTGCAATACCCTGGAATGCAACTGGCCTGGCATGATGAATTTGAAGGGAACACGATCAATACGGAATACTGGAATTATGATGCACCCAATGGCTTTCCCGTCAACTGCGGTAGCAATGATGGAGAAACAGGAAAATACACGGGTGATACAAACCACCTTAAACTTGAAAATAGGAGGCTGATCATTACCGCCACCCTTGATCCTGTGACCGGGATCTACCGGAGCTCACGGATCAATTCCCAGGAGAAAGTGGATATCAGGTTTGGGCGGATCGATATCCGGGCAAAACTTGCTGCCGGAGTTGGACTGGCTTCCGGGATGGGTATGATCGGGGCAATGGGAGAATGGCCCTCCGGCGGGGAAATTGAAATAACAAAAATGGCAGGCGATCAGCCGGGATCGATTACCGCAGGTCTCGTTTATGAAAACGAAGGTGCCCGTTATTTTGAAAAGAAATATACACTGGAAGACGGATATCCTGATCTGACCGGCCGTTTTCACATTTATACCCTTTTATGGGAAGAAAACCGGATCATCTGGCTGCTGGATTATGAACCCTATTTAATGATCAGCCGGCAGGAATTCCCCGGCACCTATTTATTTAATGAGCCCTTCTTCCTCAGGGTAAATTTAGCCGTCGGGGGAAATTTTGCCGGTCTTCCCAACAGCAATACGGAATTTCCCGCCAACCTTGTAATCGATTATATCCGTGTATACCAGCCGTTGGACGAAGACGCAAGCAGATAAAATCATGAAATATTTTTTAGCCATAGTCATTGTTGCGGGTCAGACCGTTTTTTGCGGATGCAGCGGGGATTCAACCATCGTCAAACCCGAAATAAGCGCCAGTTCGCTGAGGGTGGCAGAAGGCAATTCAACAGAAATTATCGCCGAAGTCAAACTGTCAATCAACGAACCTGCCCGTGAGGATATAGTAATATCCTTTTCAACGGAAGACAGGACCGCAAAATCAGGAAAGGATTATACCGGAACTGATGCAGGCAGCGTTACCCTCTCTGCCGGTTCATCCAGTGTCAATCTTGCCATACCCATTCTCCCGGACGATAACCTTGAATTTACGGAAGAATTTGTGGTCCGCCTGAAAGAACCTGAAAATGCCAGCTTAAGCAGCGAATACATAACCATCAGGATCCAGGACAACGATCAGTTTGTTCCTGAAAGCGATGCCGAGGGTACCTTTTCCCCAGCCTCCTATCCTGACCTTATCCTGGTCTGGGGTGAAGAATTTAACGGCCCCGGAATTGATACCGAAGCCTGGACATTCGAACTGGGCGATGGCTGCCCGGACCTCTGTGGATGGGGAAACAATGAATTACAGGATTATACGGCTGAAGAGGAGAATGTAAGGATCTCGAATGGCAAACTGGTCATCACTGCCCTCAAAGAAGATAATTCACAAAATTATACTTCCGCCCGGATGATCACCCGGGGCAACAGGGAATTCCAGTATGGGCGTATCGATATCCGGGCCCGTCTTCCTTATGGGCAGGGAATATGGCCCGCGATCTGGATGCTTGGCGCCAATATCGGCCAGGTGGGATGGCCACGCTGCGGGGAAATAGACATCATGGAACTCGTCGGACATCTTCCGGGAGTATCCCATGGTACGGCGCATTTTGATGTGGGCGGATGGCAATCCAAAGGGTCATCCTATTCCCTTTCGGCCGGGCAGACCTTTACCGATGAATTTCATGTTTTCAGTATACTCTGGGAAAAGGACAACATCAAATGGTATGTGGATTATCAGAAGTTTTTCGAATTATCAGGTGAGACGGTTGGAGGCACTTATCCCTTCAATAATCCCTTCTTCTTCATTCTCAACATTGCTGTTGGCGGAAACTGGCCTGGCAATCCTGACGGAACCACCGTCTTTCCCCAGGTGATGGAAATCGATTACATCCGCGTATTTCAGCCTCAGGGCTGAATTTGAAATCTCAAAGACAACTCCCGGATCTCTATTTCGCATCAGTGTCTCACTCTTCCTCCATCGGTGTCTCATTCTTCCTCAATCAGTGTCTCATGCAATGGACGCTGATGACATGTGAATTTCACGTTATGAACCGTGATTCACGATTCGCGGATCGGTGATTGAAGTTTTATTATTATACCTTCCGGTCGTAAATCCACAACTCCATAATCTGCATCAGGTTTTTCTCCCGGATGTACGCCTCTTTATCCTCCCACTCCACTTTCACTTCGCTGGTGCAAGTGTTCACGATGGCCTTGTGTGTCAGTTCACTTGTACCCCATCCGATAGCAAATCTTACAACTCCATAATCTGCATCAGGTTTTTCTCCCGGATGTACGCCTCTTTATCCTCCCACTCCACTTTCACCCAGACGTCCTTCTTCCCTTTCACCTTCAGACGGTGGCCCTGGTCCGCGATCGTCACCAGTCTCGAACCTGCCGACGGTCCTTCCATCAGGTAGGTATCGGGATGGATGATGATCCCCTTATGGTAGGATTTGCCGAAGTTCACCACGTAGAACAGGATGAGCATGGTCAGGACGGTATAGAACAGGGAAAAACCCGGAGTTTCGCGCAGCCTCCGTTTTTTATACACCATGTACGCTAACAACAGCACGAGCAGGCTGCTGAGTGAGAGTACGATTGCTGAATAATACCGGTAAAAGATATTCAGGAAAAATTCAAGGTCGGTAAACTGGTATCCTTTCAGATCGTATTTTTTTGCGATGTCCTCCATTTTCCGGAGAGCCCTTTTGTTGTTGGTGCGGAGGTAATACGTATTCAGGTAATACAGGGCGTTTGAATAATCTCCCAGGCCTTCCCTGATATACGCCATTTTCAGCAGCATGGCCGGGGAAGCTTTCCCTTCCAGCCGGAGCAGGTTTTCATAGATTTCGAAGGACTGCGTATATTTTTTCTGGGCAAAGAGTGAATCTGCTACAGCCAGGACCGGATCGTATTCCTGGGCAGACAGGGGTGATTGGACAAAATAGAGGATGACGGCAAAAATCGGGATAATTTTAAAAGCCAAATTTTGTATTTTAGTCATAAGCGAATAGATTTGCAATCCGATTCGGAGAACGCTCCGGCAAATATACAAAATAGATTGATTCCGTAGCTCAGCCGGTAGAGCATCTCCCTTTTAAGGAGAGGGCCCTGGGTTCGAATCCCAGCGGGATCACGGGTAAAACCAAAACAAACGCCCCGATGCAATCGGGGCATTTTTTATTTTGGAAGGGCAAGCCAGACCAGAAGTCTGAGCTTGACCGGACAAAATAAAAAACGGCCACGTCAGTGGGCGGTTTGATTTGGTCTTGCAACGCTGAGCTTAAAGGGATCGCCGCAGGCAACCCCAGCGGATTTATTTTCAT
>JAGTVG010000417.1 GCA_018224645.1 Cyclobacteriaceae bacterium | reverse complement strand
TGCTGAACCCGCTTCCGGTGATCAGGATCTGTTGATTCACACTGCCGGAAAGGTCACTGACGTTGCTTATGATTGGCGCCTGAGCCAACAAAGCGGATTCTCTTGTAATCAGAAGTACTGCCAGAGAAAATAAATATATTCGCCTTACGTGCATCCCTTTATTTATTCCCTCAGTATATACATTTATCCATTAAATTGTAAATCTGGTAATCGAACATGAGGGGTTAAAAAAAATTCATTGCTAAACCCGAATAATCTGCCATTCATCACCATATCTGCTAATATATCAGGTGTATCAAGGTAATCTCAGATAAGATCCTTCAATCAATGGTAAGAATCCAGGCATCCTTGAATTCGGGATTGTTCTGCTTTTTTGCAGCCTGTTTCCTTAATCCGATCTTTGAATCACTCTGGTACACAAAAACCATCCATTTTTTTCTTCGTGAAACATATCCGTATCCGGCACGTTCCCCATCATCGCTCAATTTATCCACATAATCACTGATAACATTCTGATTATCATCTTCCTTTACGATGATGTAATTCGCCCTGGGCAGTTCCAGGGGATGATCACCTGCGCTCAGCGTCTCGGTGCGGATATCCGATACAATGTTAATTGCCAATTCCCGCTCGAGGGCAAGTCTTGGATTATCATGCGGAGATATCGTTTCCTGAGGTGGCGCGATGACTTCCACAGGCTTTTCAGCGATTATCTCTTCAGGTTTTTCTTCTTTCACTTTCTTCAACCGGGGTTCAGTTTCCCAGTAAACTCTTTCCGTATCGATGAAGGAGAGATAAAGATTCTGCGTCTTTCTGCGGGAACGGCTTTTCTGCCCCAGCTGGATACTGAAACTGAATTCATGGGAGCTTTTTCCGATCCCCGGAAATGACTGTATCCCGAGGCCATAACTGTATCCAAAGGCCATCTGATTATTAATTTTTACCCCTCCCAGGGCGGAAACGCCATAATCCTGCCTGAAGGATCCGCCCAGCCATATGATATTTTTAAGATGAAAAATTCCTGCCACCTCATATTGCTGCGGGAGTACATTACTGTACCTGTAAAGTATATGGGGCTCAAAGGCATAGTCATCCAGCCCAAAATAAAATCTGTAACTCGTATTGAAAACAACTTCATTGAAAGGAGCCATTTCGCCGTTCTCAAAAGTGGATGTATTGTTCAGGTTTGGTTCAAAAAGGTTGGGAATGGCAACGCCGATGCTGAAATATCCGGTATGATAAGATACCCCAAAGTTACCGTTGATGAATAAGTTATTCTCCATGGCATTCAGCAAGGCCGGATCAGAAGGATTGTCCACCTGACTCAGGTCAATGTTCCTGAAACCTAACCCCCCAGACAATCCGAACCTGAGAAAATCCTTCTGGCTGAAAGCAATGGAATATCCAACGGTGAACAAAAATGAGTTTGTCTTCAGGATACCCCGGGAATCATGGTAAAAATCCGCGCCAAGATTCAATCCAAGGTTTAAAGGGGCATGCATGCTGAAAGTCGTTGTAACCGGAGCATCTTCTATGCCTACCCATTGCTGCCGGTGAGCCAGGTAGATCACCGGGCGACCTTCAATGCCTGCATAGGAAGCATTGATCCGGTAGGGGTTCATGAAAAACTGGGTGAATGACGGTGATATTTGTGCAAACAGGTTCCCATAGCACAATCCTGAACAAAATACACCCATGAATAACAGTCTCTTTAACATAAAAATATTTCCCTCAATCTTCTTAAAAGTATATTATCCTGTCTCAGTTGAAGGAATAATCATATTATTCAATCGCAATATATCAGAAAAATAAAATAATTACCCTGTAATATTCAATTAATTATTTTTTTCCGAAGCTATTACCATTCAGCCAGTTCCGGTATAAATCATAAATATTACAGTCCCGAATGTAAACATGTACCATTATTTACCATTAATGATATTTTTATTGTCCAGGTAACAGTAATTTCAGGTTGAATTTAAACAGGTTGAATAAAAATTTCCACATAAGACCCGGGGAAATAAATGTTATCCTCATATTCCTATGTCTTTTTCCAGGTATCGGACCGTTCGCTTTTGCCCAGGAATTTTCAGCCGGTTTTAATGCCGGAGGTGGAATATCCACTGTAACCTACTCGCGGGAGGAGTTCCGGGATCAATATAACCCGGGCCTGAAACCAGCTTTTAAAGGTGGCCTCTCCCTTAATCTTCCGCTCACGAAAACTTTTCATTTGTATTCAGAATATAACTATGCCATGCGGGGCCGGAAAGTCCAGGCTCTTGAAAATGAATGGACACTGAATGAAATTCACCAATATATTGAGATCCCGGTGCTGCTGAATATCAGAAAAACGGGTGAGATCAAAAAAATCGGTCCTGTTGAACAGATTGGACCATTCACCTGGACCCTGGGGGTGGGGCCGAATATAAGCTATCTCCTGGGCGGATCAGGCACCCTTGAAACCTTTGCCCTGGAAACAGATTATAAGATATCATTCGGCGGACATGAAAGTGATTTCAATTATATCACATTTAACCCGGTGAAACGGTGGCAGTGGGGCCTCGATATTCATCTGGGTCTGATCTCGCCGCTGGTAAACGGCAAGGAACTTTTCACTTCCCTTAAATTCACGTACGGGCACACAAACCTGGGAACCTATGACGGCTCCAATATGCCCATCCTAGGGTTCACGGATAACCTTGCCCATAATTATAAAATTTTAACCCTCTCATTCGCCTACCTTTTCCACCTGGACCTTCGTGAATTATACAGGGGTAAAAGCACAAAAGGAAAAAAGGTTAAAGCCAAACGCATTGATTCCAGCCCAGCCAAAAAGGGGAATAATATCAATAAGATCAAATAATAAGATCCCTGAAGCAGGAAGAACCCTCCCTTGAAAAACTCAGGATCCAATCTGATCTAATCCTTAAATTCAAAAAATCACGAGCTTTTTCTCAGCCAGGATCTTTTCATCCAGGAGGATCTTAAATACCCAGATGCCTTTTTTTTCCTCAAAGGGGAATCCCAGGGAATCACCCAGGAAAAACCTTGCCGGATTGGTCCTGATCTGGTATTCCCCGGTAAATGGAGGAATCAATACATCGTTTTCGTCCCTGAAGGGTGGGTGTTCTATGATGTACTGTATATATCTCCCCTTGGCCTGCCTGATCTCCACGATCAATCCGAATTCAACATCGGCCGTTGCCGTGACCCTGTCGGTCAACGTGACAAGTTCAGGAAGTTCTTTATCATGACTGTTCCAGCCGGAATATTGTCCATAGCTGATAATTTCGACCCTTGGCAAAGGTTTATGACTCCTTTTCATTGTTCCGGTCATTAAAAGCCCCTTCCATTTGCTCCATTCCCTTCATCAGGAATGATCTTGGACAGGCGATATTTATCCGTTGAAAACCTTGCCCCCCCGGCCCGAAAAGTTCTCCATCACTCAGTCCAATGCCTGCCTGATGGATCAGGAATCGATTCAGATCCTTCTGCGATAATCCAAGCTCACTGAAATCAAGCCAGACCAGAAAAGTCCCTTCCGGTTTGATCATCCGGATCGCCGGAAGCCGGTTCTTCAGAAATCCCTCCAGCCAATCAATATTATCTTCCAGGTACTGAATTATCTGCCTGAGCCAGTCCTTACCATGCCGGTAAGCTGCCTCGAGGGCCATCAGGCCGGAGATATTGCCGTGTGAAAGGTGAAAATCCCTCAGCATATTTGCCAGATCATAACGCAATTGCTGATCGGGTATTACCGTATAGCTTATGGCCAGACCAGCGGTATTGAATGTCTTACTGGAAGACAAACATGTAACCGTATTGGCTGCAATTTCCTGATCAAGGGAAGCCACCGGAATATGCTTATTGCCAAAAAGCATAAGGTCAGAATGGATTTCATCAGAAATAATCAATATCTGATGCTTCCGGCATATGGCGGCCAGTTCTGACAATTCTTCCCGTTTCCAGACGCTGCCCCCCGGATTGTGGGGATTACAGAGGAGGATCATTCTGGTCCTGCTGTTAATTTTCCTTTTAAGGTCCGTGAAATCCATAAAATACCTGCCTTGCTGCAATTGGAGGGGGTTATGTACGATTTTCCTGCCGTTGTTTTCAATCACATAAAAGAAAGGGAAATAAACCGGCGGTTGAACGATTACCTGGTCACCCGGTTTAGTATAGGCAAGCACACAGAATGCCAGGGTCGGCACCACTCCCGGATTGATCGTGATCCAGTCAGGCTGAACCTCCCACTGGTGCTGGCGGATAAGCCATCCGGCAATCACCTCTTTCAGTCCTTCCGGCAGGCTGGTATATCCCAGGATCTCATGATCCAGACGTTTCTTTAAAGCTTCGATGATAAAATCGGGGGTCTTAAAATCCATGTCCGCCACCCAGAATGGCAACACGTCGGATTTCCCGAACAGGAGGTTCCGGTAATCATACTTGACCGAATCCGAATCAGACCGGTCGACCACCTCATCAAAATCATATTTCATCTTGCAGCATTTATTTTGCCAGTATACAATGTTAGCTTAAAATATAAGAAATTTTATGATATGGAAGGATAACCGGCCGGCCTGTTCAGCAGAATTACAGGGTTGATATAAAAACTCATGCCATGACCTGGAGTCATAGGCATGAGTATAAAATCCTTGGATTTTTATTCCCTGGTTATATCATGGATATTTCACTCATTAAATACCTGACGCTGATGGATGAAGGAAAAATCCCTCCAGGTATATTCCAGGATCGGGCTGACTTTGACCATGGGTTCCTGTTCGCGGTTGTTGACGAGCAATGATCTCCGGTTGACTTCCTTCTCAAGATAATCGGCCAGTTCGCCAAAAGAAGCCATTCCCCTGGTTTCCTGCATTTTTTTCAGGAGGTGGTAAGTGAACATGCCATGTCCTTCATCGGCATAGGCATATGCGGTCTGATCACCTCTCGAAGCCGAAAAAACGATCAGGTTGCCCATGACAAAGGGAGATTTAGGCCGGATCCGGATCCCCCGCGAAGCCATCATGGCCTCATTCCTGGCTCCGCCGCTGAAGCAGGCATCAAGGAACAGGGTCACCTTTCCCGATTGGTAATTGGTGAATTTTTCATAGACTTCCTGCAACGGAATGGCATAGGCGAGATCCGACGGAGCTACATCGACCGGCATCAGATAGGGCTCGCCGGTTTTTTCATCTGGCAGTCCATGTCCCGCATAATAAAATATAAATTCAGCCTCCCCATCATACGCTTTTGCCAGGGCTGTCATCTTGGCCAGAGCCTGTTTGATCTGCCCCGCGGTCGCATTGATCAGCAATGTAATGTTTTCGTCCGGGATGCCAAGCGTTTTACGCAGGTATTCCGTAAATGTCCTCGCATCGTTTTCGGCGTAATCGACATCCACATTGGATTCCAGTCCCACCTGGAATGAGCTGTAATCTTCATTACCGATAACCAGTCCGAATATATAATCCTGCCTGATCTCATTGAGGGGTATATTGAGGTCCACCCCGGATTCAGTCCCGACAGGAACCACTCTAAGTACATACTCCAGCGGAAGCGGTAACTCTGGCAGAGAGATCCGGATATTATCAAGCTGAGGTTTGCCACCGAAATTACTGATATAAATGCCATCATGGTAGGCATCATAATCATACAGGGTACCATCCAGCCAGGCCTCAAATTTAGCGAGTACGAACTGATCATCGTGGACCGCAAATTCAGGATTCCGGATCTCCACCCTGTGCCAGTTGTTTTTAAAATAAGACGCATCCTGGATGGGGACCGGGATCAGGGACGACATCATTCCGGGAATATATAGGGTAAACATTTCGGCATCCGCATTATAAAGCCCCATTTCCATGTTTTCAAACCTGATATACCGGCTGCCCAGTTCATTGATCACCTGTTTTGTCAGTACCTTTATTTCCGCATTACGGTTTTCTGTTGTAACCCGTTCCAGATATTCCGAGGATTTTTCAAATTCTCCTTTCCGCTCCCAGCGTCTGATGCGCTGTTCAACCTGTTGTACAATTTCTTCCTCCAGGGAAACTGTTTTTCCAATTTCATTGAGGTCGGCAAATTCAGGCTGGATCATCCAACTCCCGGT
>JAGTVG010000416.1 GCA_018224645.1 Cyclobacteriaceae bacterium | reverse complement strand
GTCAAAGAGCTGAATTCCAGGTTTGACCTCCCGAATGGCAACAGGTTCCCTCCGCTCCGTAACCCTGATCGGGGGACCCTGCTGGGCAACAAGTTTTCTGCCTTCATCATTGATCAATGTTGCTTTCTCCCATGATCCTTCATTAAAACCAGCCTCATTCCATCCCGGCTGTTCCATTTGTGCATCATAGGTAACGCCATGGTATATCGTATTTTCTAGATATGGCGAATGGGACAGGGACCAGGAATCATCGGTCACGATCATCAAGTTTTCTTCACCGGAATCGATTTCCAGTTGAGCCAGCAACCGCAGGGGCCCATCGCTATAGGTTGCGCCACCCTGCCAGCCCAGTCCGCTGCTCCACCACATGTTCCCCAGGACCGCCCCAATGACATTTTCGCCCTCTTTCAGCATGGAAGTAACGTCGTAAGTCTGATACTGAACCTTGGTGGGATAATCGGTCCAGCCGGGCGTAAGCATATCATTCCCTACCCGTTTGCCGTTGATATAGGCGATATAATTACCCAGGCCGGTAATGTATAAACGGGCCTTGTTGATTCCACCTTCAACAGCAAATTCCTTCCTCAACATGACCGACCTCGGAGGACGTCCTACCTCATCTTTTCCGATCCATTCCGCCTGCCAGTCACCGGGAGACAATAGTCCCATCTCCCACCAGGCAGGCTGACTGTATTCCGACGGATTACCCTCCCTGTTCCAGGTGCGGACTTTCCAGAAATACCGCGTTTTTGATTCCAGGGGAGCCCCATCAAAGGTGACAAGTTGACTTTGATCCGAATCAACCATGCCGGAATCCCAGACATCGCCTTCGTCCCGGGCAAGGATATCCAGGTTACTGGCTACCAGGATCTGATAGGCAGTCTGAACAGCTCCCCGTGATTGATCATTGACCATCCAGGAAAACCTGGGTTGTTTGACATCAAGACCCATGGGATTTGTCTGGTACTCACATTTAACGGCAATCGGCTGATCTGCCCGGTTTTCCGCTCCCTGATTACAGGCGGATAAAAAAACAACCATGGCAGACAGCAGCAGAATGAAAATAAAATTCTGTTTCATAATATAAAAATTGAATGCTGATTTTCTCATAATCATTATATCGCCCCGGAATAATGGGAAAATGATCTGAAAAAATATTTAATTGATTTACAAATCTTTTTAGTTCTTCCCTGATCAGTATCGCAATGAATTCTTATGAGTTATATGGTTCCGAAAATGTATCAAAAATTTCTCATCCCAGAAAGTGAGTTCATGCCATCACTCCGAGCTTCATGCCTTCACTCCGGGTACCATGCCATCACTCCGGGTGATGTCATGATTAGTGGTAAAATAAACCGGATAAGTACGATTTCAGCCCAACCTGAAACACTTTCATCAGGAATATTTCATTTTCTGATGATCCCAGGTGACGATCCTGTTGTTAAAATAACTTTCATTGGCCGCCAGGGAAGGCCCTGCGGCCTTTAATCCGTAGGTGGCATTTTCAACGATCGTTTTTCCCGAACGTACTGCGGCGATCAGGTGGGCCCAGTGGTCATCACGGTCATCATAACCTTCCGGCGGACTATAAACCATTTCGCTGGGTTCATTGATAATCGAAGGTACGTTGAAATATTTCAGGTTGAATTCCTTTACAAACTCCTCCTGAACATCTTTGGGGAAAGTGAACAGGGAATCATAACCTCCATATTCAGGTTTTGCAGGGAACGGAGTGCGGGTAAGCGTTATGGAATTCCCGGCAAACTTAATGGTGCCTTCCGTTCCTACGAGTTTTAACGATCCTTCCCCGCCTCCACCGGCCACAAAATTTACCCGGATCTGCATATTGAAGGGGGCATGTGTCGCTGCCTGAGGATAATCCACCACGCAGGTCAGAATATCAGGCACATCCCTGCCATCCTTCCAGTACCGGGTCCCGCCTGAACCGTAAACCTTATTGGGTCCGTCAGAACCGATGATCCAGTGAAGCCATGAGAACAGGTGCACGAAAAGATCCCCTGCAATGCCGGTGCCGTAAGCCTGGTAATTCCGCCACCTGAAAAACCGGACCGGATCAAAGGCCACTTTCTGTGTATCCCCGAGGAATGTATCAAAGTCTACTGTCTGGGGCGAAGCATCCGGTGGTATCGAATACTGCCAGGCACCCAGTGAAGAGTGACGGTCATATGCCGCTTCGACCAGGATCAGGTCACCAATCTCACCTGCCCGGTAGAGGTCCTGTGCCTTTTTCATGACTATGGAGCTAACCCCCTGGCTGCCCACCTGGAATTTGGCATTGTATTGTTTTTCCGCCTGGATCACTTTATGACCTTCTTCGACTTTCTGGACCATGGGCTTCTCACAATAAATGGCTTTCCCTGCCTTCATGGCATCGATGCTGATGATATCATGCCAGTGATCGGGAGTAGCGACAAGCACCACATCGATATCGTCCCGGTTCAGGATCTCACGGTAATCCCGGGTGGTAAAAATTTCATTGCCATATATTTCCTTTGCCCGGGTGAGTCTCCCGTCGTACAGGTCACATACGGCTGCCAGTTCAACACCGGGAACAGTAAGTGCGGAAGTGATATTGTAAAATCCAATGATCCCGGTTCCAATGACCCCTAAACGGATCTTATCATTAGCTGAATATTTTTTATGGAAATCCGGATGTGGTTCTCTCTTCAGGATGATCCTTTCCTTAGAAGCTTTCCCAACGGCCACATATGGAAATGCACCTGCGACCAGCGACCCCTGTGCCAATCCTTTAACAAATTTCCTTCTTGAAAAACTTTTATTTTTTCTCATATTTACTCATAATTTTAAAATGGATAACATACCCTAGAGGTATAACGAATGTAATTCTATGGTTATTTTTAAGTGTTTCCAGCACATGAAGCAAAAAAATGATCAGTATTCGACTTTCTGCCTGCCCTGCCTCAACGAAAACGATTGATCGTTCCAGATAAAATCACCTGACAGACCTTCCGGGATATACACGGTTCCACTAACCTTATTTTCATCCCTCGTCAAATCGACTTCAATATAGTCATTAAAATCTGGTAAAAACAATTTGCCTTTTATAATTTTAAGGGATCCGAAACTGGGTTTGATCCTGACTGTTCTGAATCCGGGAGACCCCGGCACGATCCCGCAAACCGTGGCCAGAAAATCATAATTGGGGCTGGCACTCCAGGCATGGCAATCCGAACGGGTAGGATCAGGTTTCTCGGCAAAGGTGGTCAGCCCATTGTCAAGCATTTCAAACCAGGGTTCCAGCTGATCAACGTATAAGTCAGACATGCCTGTTTTTTTTAAAGCCTGCACCAGGTAGAACCTGAAATACAGGGTACATTGAATCAGGTTTTCATCCTGCATGATCCGGTTCATCAGATCCTTCTGCATATCCTCGGGTACAGCATCCGTAAGGATCCCGAAAATATTTGCGTGTTGGCTGAAAAATGTCTTATCCGGTGAATCCGCGAGTAATCCTTTCTGATCATTCCAGCAGAGATCAAAAGTGGCTTTTTTTATTTTAGCGGAAAGCTCTCCGTAACGAGACGCTTGATGATCATCGCCAAATGTCTTATTTAGTTCGGCAGCCATATCCAGGGCATAGGCAAACTGCAGGGAAATATTGGAGGAATTTCCCTCGGAGACGCCATAGGGCACTCCCCCTACCCCTTTGGCCGGGTCCCAGGGCCATTCGTCAGCCCAGTCAACAAAATTCCACCATTCCAGGGGACCAAGCATTCCCCGGTCATCAACCCTTTTTTCAAACCATCCAAGCACATTGCGTATACCCGGCAGGAATGATTCGACAAAGCCGGGATCATCCCGGTAATACCAGTAATCATGGATCATGGCCACCCAGAACAGGGAATAGGGCGGAATGATCTGCAGGCTTGAACTTGGATACCTGCTTTGTGTAAGACCATCGGAAATGCGGGAATGATCATATAACTCAATGGCTTTCCGCATCAGCTGATCCGTTCCATCCACATAAAGGCTGATTAGCGCCTGAATCCGCGTATCCCCCACATATTGCATCTGTTCATAATACGGACAATCATAATAGATCTCCCCTGCACACAGGCGGGCTGTCCGGAGGCCTACTTTCCATACATCCGATAAACGGGCATTGTCAGATTCAAAGGAGGAATTTTCCTTCAGGGGATATCCCGTAGGACTGCTGAAAAGCTGGTGGATCAGCAACGGTTCTCCTGCCGTTATTATGTCCACCTGCAGATACCTGTATGTTCTGAACCACAGGGGGGAAAAAATCCTTGTTTCCCCGCCGTCCGGAATAAAAATATCATAATTCCCGATCATTTTTTTACCCTCTGTCTCATTCCTGTTGCCTTTCATTCCCTGATCGTCAAAAAGCGCCTCGGCATAGGTAAACCTGATTTCCGCATCCTTTCCCTGGCTAAGGATCAGCCTGGGATAACTTTTGGTCAGAAAACCCTGGTCGAGAAGGAAGGACACCTGCTGATGGGCATCAACGATCACATCCTGGCCGCTTTGAAGATCACCGACATCAATATCGATCCCGTCGCTTCTCCGCACCGCCTCAAAAGGATCATGACCGATCTGCATCAGCGCAATGGACCTTGGGACGAGCATCCAGTCACCGTTGGTTCCCACATTTCTGGGTTGACCCCGGGTGATCATGCCGGCCAGGGACCAGGAATTGTCATCGTATTCCGGTTTTTCCCATCCCCAGGGGTATAATTTTCCTTCCACCCTGTCCCCTGGGCCTACCACAATGAATTCATTCAGCATTTTATCGAAACCGGAGATCGGTTCATAGGCTTCATTTCTGAATATCTTCCATGAATCATCTGTATTTACCATTGCTTCAGCGGAACCATTCCCTGCAAGAATGAATCCGGTCTGCCTTGTCATCTGGGAAAAGGGCCTGTATTCTCCGGCATTCCAGACCACCGCGGCAACCACATTTTTTCCTTTTCTTAAATCCGCAGAGATATCCAGGCTTTCAAACCTCCAGTGCAGGAGGTCACCACGGGAAGGGCCGTATGTAATAAAATTACCGTTCACGTAAAGTTGATACCTGTTATCGGCAGATACATGGATGATAAACTCGTCCGGTTTTTCGGTAAGGTCGAATGTTTTCCGGAAATGGAATACTCCATATTCTACAGGTGCAGAACCGGGATCTTCAATCCAGTAAGCAGGCCAGAATGTATTGAGGATATCCGGATTGATATCCTGTTGTTGTACGGCCAGCTGTCCGAAGAGATTCCCGGAAGCCAGGATCAACAATATGGTGAAAAAGTAACTATTTATTTTCATGATCTCACAATAAAGAAACGTTGTTGAAATTTTTTTAACATGATAAAAAATCCATGTCCATTGCAGTATTCCTCAGTAAACGGGGTGAGCTGATTCATCCCATGTCCACGCAGAAAAATGATTAGAAATAAACAGTCCACCCTTTAAAACTCCCCGGAAATTACATATTTTGCAAATTATACAATATACATTTCAAGTATATCCTATAATTATAAAGATATGTTATATTTAATATAATTTAGAACGGAAATTTAAAAAATCATCCCATGAAGTTCACTCAATCAGATTTTTTAAAATATCCCGCAGATATTACAGGATATTTTATCAGCGTCTTATTTTTCTCCTTATTGATCTCCCTGTTTTCCTGTACCAACACGCCGAAAATATCCTCCTATGTATCCTACGCAGGTCTGGCCGATACGCTGGAACGCAGTCTTGAGGAGGAGATCATCAATGTATGGTATCCCAGAATCATTGATTCAACCTATGGGGGATACTTTACCAATTTCTCCGCTACCTGGGAAAAACTGCCCAGGCAGGAAAAATCGATCGTATACACGGCACGGCATGTCTGGACTGCTTCGATGCTTTATAAACAGTATCCTGACAGCAATCAGTTCCTTGATTATGCCATGCAGGGATTTGAATTCATGAAGGATCATTTATGGGATGATGAATATGGCGGCTATTATATCGTGGTTTCACAGGAAGGCGATCCGATGGATACCCTGAATCTTGAAAAGCGTATTTACGGGCAGGCTTTTGCCATTTACGGGCTGGCGGAATATTACAGCGTGTCTAAGGATCAAGAGGTGCTGGACTGGGCGAAAAAATCATTCCGGTGGATTGAAGAACATGCCCACGATCCCGAAAATGGAGGTTATTTTGAATTTTTACTGAGGCAGGGAGCGCCTATGCTTTCAGGCGATGCCAATCAAGTGGAAATGAGCGACAGGCTGGTGAAAGGTTATAAGGATTATAACAGTTCAATCCATATTCTCGAAGCCTTGACTACCCTGTATAATGTGTGGCCCGATGAACTGGTCCATCAGCGCCTGCTGGAAATGTTCCATGTCGTAAGGGACACAATGGTTACGGAACCAGGATTCCTCAAACTCTATTTCCATCCTGACTGGACTCCGGTGGCAGGTGATACGCTGGACAAAAATGCCGGTGAAAACCTCTGGTTCTCCGACCACGTGACCTTTGGCCATGACATCGAAACG
The DNA here is from genome assembly GCA_018224645.1 of Cyclobacteriaceae bacterium. Lineage (GTDB taxonomy): Bacteria > Bacteroidota > Bacteroidia > Cytophagales > Cyclobacteriaceae > JAGTVG01. Next base: position 4,435 of record JAGTVG010000416.1, on the reverse strand, counting down.
GCATACCTGATCTATGAGGCAGCCGAAGCGCTGGATATGTATGACGAAGAAACAGCTGCCATCTGTAAAATGCTTGTAGACCATACCATCCGTAAAGGCTGGGATCATGACCATGGGGGATTTTTTGAAAAAGGCAAATACATTACCCCTGACAGCCTGGTGATCATCGATGACCATAAATCCTGGTGGAACCAGGTGGAAGCCCTGAACAGCCTGCTGCTGATGCATTATCTGTATCCGGAATCGGACATGAATTATTATACCTATTTTCGCAGCCAGTGGGTGTATATCGATACATACCTGATCGACCATACACGTGGTGGCTGGTACAGCAACGGACTGGATACCAATCCCGGCAGTAAGGACGGACCCAAGGCACATAACTGGAAGACCGCTTATCACAATGGCCGGGGAATGGTGAACTGTATCAACCGTCTCAGGTCACTGCATATTGGCGGGGCGCATTCGGAGCAGCATTGAATACGGCATAATATCATTCAAGCTTGTCATTGTATGCTGAAGAGATAATTCCGGGGAATAAAGTTCATATGATATACACGAACCGGTTGTACCGGTTGTGGATATTATTTTAGCATTTTCATAAAACAACAAGAACATTGTTTTTCGTTATATATTATAATGCCTTTAAATTTACCGGGACCTTTAAGAAAATATGTTATGAAAAAATACTTGATGCTGTTGTTTCTCTGGATTCCTCTTTTTTCCTGTGAAGAAGAAATTCCGGATTTCACGCCAACGGTTGAACATTGGTATGACGGATTATTCAAGGTCTGGAGAAAAAAAAGCATCATCAGGAATCTCGAAACCGGGCAGGTAACGACCAATGAAGTCAGGGATCTGGATCTCCAGTACATATTCAAACGGGATGCCATCCTCCGGTCGACGAATGGGGGTGCAAGTTTCGACGAACTGACAGATTTTTTCCTTTCGCTCGACTCCATCTCCTATACCTATCCCAATGAAGGCTTATCCGAATCTTTCTATGTCAGGGAAGTGTTCAGGATGAAAAACGGGGATCCGCGGCTCAGGGATATCGTCGGGCCAAGGGATGAAGAATATCCCGAGCTGGATGAATTTTACCTCTTCCTGGAGCTGGAAAATAAAAAGAAGACACAGGGAGAGAACAGCGAGATCACGCAGGTTTTATTCCTGTATTCGGAGGGATTTGCTGAATGAGTTCCTTAACTTCATTCAGGCCATCACCCGGTGCGATGGCATGAGTTAAAGTTCAGATGGATACCGTACAGATCTCCAGTGCTTCCTTAAGTGATTCCAGCTTATTTTCCCGTGTCGGGATAAATTCCTGGGCGACAAAGCCCGTAAAACCGGTTTCAGCAATGGCCTTCATGATGGCCGGATAATACAGCTCCTGGGAATCATTGATCTCATGCCTTCCCGGTACGCCGCCGGTATGGTAATGGGCGATGGAGTGTTGGTTTTCACGGATGGTGCGGATCACATCCCCTTCCATGATCTGCATATGGTAAATGTCATACAGCAGTTTGAACCTTTCCGAGCCTATCCTGTTGCATAGCTCCACCCCCCAGGCTGTATGATCGCATAAATAATCCTTATGATCAACCTTGCTGTTCAGGAGCTCCATCACGATATTCACCTTGTATTTTTCAGCAGTTCCCAGTATCTTTTTCAGGCCGTTGGTACAATTGACGAGCCCCGTCTCATCATCCATGCCATTCCGGTTTCCGCTCAGGCAGATGATGTTCGGGATCCCTGATCCGGCTGCCTGGGGTATAATTTCAAGGTAATTTTTGACCAGAGTCTCATGATATTGCGGATCGTTCCAGCCTTTGGCGATGCCCAGTTCCGCCCCGTTACCCATCGCGCTGGTCATCCCGTATTTCTTAACAACCGGCCAGTCCTTCGGCCCGATCAGGTCGATCGATTCCAGCCCGAATTTACTGCCTTCGGCACATAGGGTTTCCAGCGGTATATCATTATAGCACCACCGGCAGGCTGAATGTCTAATTTTGCCCGTATTAATTTCTGTCTGAAAGGATTTTCCGGCAACAACTGCGGAAATGATGGGCGTGCCAATGCCCAGCATGGCCGTGCCGGCCGCTATTTTTTTCAGGGATTCTCTTCTTGAGGACATATTTTTCATGTTAAAAAATGAATGATTACGGAATAAAAATACCCATATTTATCCTGATAATCCATGAAACCCGGAAAATTGTCCATGATTATTGTTTTTTAATAATCACGTACCGGCAATACATTGTTTTTATCATACCTTCCATGTAATTTTAATTTTGTTTTAAACCTCTTCGCTGGGAATGAGTTTCTTATTATTACGGTCTGGTCGGTTCATAAACCGTGTGGTTCTATTGATTTTTGCGGGCATAGTTTCTTTTAACCCGGCCTATGGTGCAGATGATCTCCTCTATGAAAAGGTGCAGCAGCATGAACTGATCAGTAAGGCGGATTCCACATTTGTCTATAAGGATGATTACACGGGTGCGGAAAAATTTTATCTTGAAGCGATACAACAACTGAAAGAAGGGGATCCTGAACTCATTGCCTATTGTTTTATAAAACTTTCTAATGTTTACACATCACGGAGTGATTTTCAACAGGCAAAAAAAATGCTCGGTAAATCATCAGCGATCATCTCAGCATTAACCAGGCAAAACAGCCTGATTCAGGCAGAGTATGATCTTTATTATGGGAAATATCTAAAAAGAGGATCCATTAATATAGATTCTGCAGCATTTTATATTGACCGGTCCATTGAAATTAAGACAAATATTTTCCGGGAAAAGACCATGGACCGGGTAGACAGGCTCAGCCTGGCTGAAAGCCTCTTCTTCAGGGCGGAAGTATATAATGACATGAATCATTTATCTAAAGCTGAAGAGTTTTACCGAGAGACAATTTCCATATACGAAAATATTTTTACTGCCGACCACTTTCTGCTTGGAAGGGTATATTCATCACTTTCTTCCACCTTAAGGATGCAGTTTGATTTCAAAAATGCAGTGGATTATCAGCAGCGAGCCATGCTGATTTTTAAAAAGGATTCTTCAAACAACCTGAACAGAATGGTAACGGCAATTTTATTCCTTGCCAATATCTACAGTTTTTGGGAAGATTATCAATCTGCCATACCCATTTATCTGGATCTGTTAAAATTAAAAAATGAATATAATTTATCGCAGGGATATTTGTTTTTAATATATGCGAATCTTGGAAATGCATATACAGTAACCAAGCAATTTGAACAGGCTAAATTTTGCATCGATAATGCATATAAAATCCTGAATCCGGATTCACCGGATTATTTTTCATATGAATCATATACGATTCATCTGTATGGAGATTATTATCTGGGATGCAATGATTTTATTAATGCGAGGAAATATCTTTTTAAGGCAGCTGACATTTATGAAAAAGTGTTAAGTCATGAAAAAAATGATTTTGCCATATGCAATGAATCCATTGGCGATATGTATTATAATTTAGACCTCCCTGATTCCGCCCTGTATTATTATCAGAAAGCCCTCGTCATCTATCTCGACAATTTTGACAACGAAAATATTTTATCCAATCCGGAATCACAGGACGATCCTGATCAGCGGGAAATTTTTGATTTTCTCTATAAAAAAGCAAGGGCCTGGAGAAAATATTATGATATCGGGGGTGATCTGAATCACCTGAAGGAAGCACTTCAGGTTTATAACCTGATCGATAACCTGAATGACCAGGCCAGAAATTCAAAACTGAAGGATGCCTCCCTGCTGATCATGTCCGATTATTATCACGATGGATATGAACTGGCCATCGACTGCGCCTATGAATTATTCAGGCAAACCCAGGATAAGCTTTATCTGGACAATGCTTTCAGACTGATGGAAAAAAGCAAATCCATGCTGCTTTTCAAATCCCTGGCGCTTGCCGAAAGAAGCCGCTCCATCAACCTCCCCTATTCCATCAAGAACCGTGAAGACAGCCTTCGCATGCTTAACCTCGAATATGAAAAGAAGATCCGCCAGGAAAAAAACAGCGTCAATCCCGACCTGTCTCTTGTCGATCGGTATGAGTCTGAAAAATTTCAGACCATCCGGGAAATAGAAAATCTCAGATCCGAAATATCGGAAGAATTCCCTGCCTATTACCAGATCAGGTATGACTCGATCGGTACAGATCTTGATGATTTCAAAAAATTCTGCCTGGATAATGAACGGCTGGGCATTGAGTATTTCTGGGGTGACAGCAATTTATACCGGATCATAACAGATGGCCATTTAATAGATTTTAATAGGCTGAAACAGGATACAAGTTTTCAGTCCGGCCTGACGGGTCTTTTAGACCAGTTATCAAATGGAATTAACAGTGCAATGGCTGATGCTGATTACATACAGTATAACCATAACGCACATAATGTTTACAGGTTCCT
>JAGTVG010000415.1 GCA_018224645.1 Cyclobacteriaceae bacterium | reverse complement strand
GGGTGTGGCAAGGATAAGGCCCAGCAGGATCCAGATGAAAAACTTCCTGAAGAAAAGAAAAAGGATATCCAGCTGATGGGCTCCGATCACTTTCCGGATCCCGATCTCCTTGGTTCTCCGGGTCACCATGATCAGGGTAAGCCCGAGGAGCCCGAGTGAAGAGATCAGGATGCTGAAACCTGCCCCGTAACCGACGATCCTGCTCCACCGTTCCTCACCACTGTACTGGGTATCGAGGCTTTCATCCAAAACTGTATAGTTGAAGGGACGGTCTGGCGCAATAGATGACCACGATTCCCGAAGATTATCCAGCGACCCCTCGATGTTCTGACCATTGATGCGGACAAACAGGCTCCAGATGCTGTTCCAGTTGGGGTTCATGTGCAGAATCAGCGGCATGATCTCTTCTTCCATGCTGTCGAAATGAAAATCCCTGACCACGCCGACTACCACCGGATTTTTTTCTGGATCTTCTTCTTCGGGTATTTTCATGCCCAACGGATCATCCCATTGCATTTCGCGGACAAACATTTCATTTACGAGTACGGCATTGGAAGTATCCGAGGGTATTTCCCAGCTTAAATTCCGTCCGGACTGTAGCGGGATCTCAAGGGTTTCGATATAATCCGGATCAATCCGCAGGTACCGGGTGATGATGGTCTGTTCATCCGGCCGTTTGAGCACGCTGGAACTGCTGCCGAAAAGGAAATTCCGGTCGCTGCCCGTTACCTGCCTGATGTTGGCAAAGGAGGTCAGCTTCTGCTTAAGCCTCCCGATCTGATCATCACTGAAATCGTCAGGAAGACTCACCACAACAACATTTTCCCGGTTGAAGCCGGTTTCTTTTTCGCGCAGGAAGTTCAACTGCTTCAGGATGATAAAGGTGGAAACGATCAGGATGAGGGTCATGGTGTATTGCACAACCACAAAAACACTTGAATAATTTCTTCCTTTGAACCGGATCCGGCTCTGTAAGATATGCTGCGGGCTCATTTTATTAATACTTGCCGCCGGCACGATGCCGATGATCAGGGTAAGGATAAGGATCAGGGACAACAGAAAAATAAGTGTCGGGATGTCGAAAAGGAAAATTGTAAGTTCCCGTTCGCTGAGCTGGTTGAATACCGGCAGGAACAGGGTAGCCAGTCCCGCAGCCAGCAGGAGAGATAGGACCGAATTGAGAAATGCCTCGGCCATGAACTGATGGGCGATCTGATGTGTGCCTGCACCGAGCACTTTCCTCATCCCGACCTCACGCAGACGCTGCATTGTCCGTCCGGTGGTCAGCATGATGTAATTGATGCAGGAAATGATCAGCACCAGCACCGAAATGGATGATAGCACATAGGCATATTTTATATTTCCGTGTTTTTCGTACTGATTCGAAATCTCTTCATTAAGGTATAAGTCCGTCAATGGCTGAAGTATAAATTCAAAGAAGAGTTCATCATCCTCCGAAAAAAAGTATTTTCTGGCGATTTCAAATTTATCTGAAAGATGGGTCTCAACCAGGCTGTTGGCTGTTATAACCGCATTTGGATGGTCCTGAGGTGAATTCAATTCGATATAAATGGAACAATTGCCGAAGAAATTGTTACTTTCCGGGTAGGGAACATTGTTGGCATAAGCCGTCAGGATATCGAAGTCAAGACTGGAGGTTTTGGGAATGGATTCAAGCACGCCGGATACCATAAAATTCCGTTCCTCACCTTTCGGAAAAGTCAGAAATTCTCCAAGGACCTTCCGGTAATCACCGTCGTCCGTGTCAAAAAACATGTCCGCAACTTCCCTTGTAATAACCGCGCTCTGTGGATCCAGGAGTGCCGTGGAGGGATTGCCCGCAAGCAGGGGAAAATGGAACATATCGAGAAAGGTCGAATCAACGAACGCGATCTCTTCAAAAAATATTTTGTCATCCCGCCGTATCCAGGCACCCGCCCGCTGAAAGGCTGAAGCCATGACGAGCGAAGGAATACTTTCGCTGAAGATCTGGACGAATTTATGATCCTAAAGTGGTGATTTTTCCGTCCCCCCTCAGTATCCGAATAATGATTCACGACACGGAAGATGTGGTCCCGGTTCGGGTGAAAAGTGTCGTGCGTTGTTTCATTTTTGATAAAGGTGAATATGAGCAGGCAGAAGGTGATGCCTGTGGATAAACTGAGCAGGTTGATCAGGGCAAATGTTTTATTCCGCAATAATATCCGCAGGGCGATGGCCAGGTATTGTTTCAGCATGATTCAGAATATTTAATAAAATTCACAAGATAGAATTTTAATCTAAAAACAAAAGGATAAAAATTATTTCTGGCATTCCCGGAGGATAAATGGTTAAATCCTTCCAATCCAAAGTAAATGGATTGTTTCAGCAGTACCCTCAATCTATGATTCAAACCATATGGTGAAAAAAAACTGTATTTCAAATATGCTGTGTCGTCAAACCTCTCTGTTTGCTGCCCGGCATGCTTACTTACCAGACGATGGATGGCAGTATCAGAATTGTAATTTCAAGGCAAATAAATTAGTAAAATCAGTATTTTTAAATACCCTCACACGTACAGCAAACCATAAAATATTCAGTACACCAGTTTTAAGCAGTACACCCGAAGGGACTTCCCGATTTCCCTGCAGGCATCGGGACAGGCTTCTCGTC
>JAGTVG010000414.1 GCA_018224645.1 Cyclobacteriaceae bacterium | reverse complement strand
GAAGTTGGTGTGTCATCACGATCACTCCGATTTTACACTCATGCCATCACTCCAAGTGATGGCATGAGTGTAAAATCGAAATTATGGCATGAAATTTAAATTATTCCACCGGAATTTCGATGATCAGAAATTCCGATTCAGGGAATGTGTTGATCTGCACCGAGTGGAGGTCTGAGATGGCCATTGCATCCCGCCGTTTAAGCGTATCTTCGCCGACAACTGCCCCCCCTTCGGTAACAAAAATATACAGGCCATTTCCCGGCTTCTTTAAAGAATAGGTAAAAGTATGATCGGAATCGCTTTGCCCAAGACTTAAATAAGCATCCTGATTGATCCATAGCCCATCACCTTCATCCGGCGAAATAACCGTTTTCAGTACGTTCTTTCTTAGAGATAACGGAAAATCCTTCTGCTGGTACCTGGGTTCAATATCCCTTTGTTTGGGAATAATCCATATCTGCAGAAAATTCAAATCCTCTGTTCCTGAATGGTTGTATTCGGAATGATATAAGCCTGTTCCGGCTGACATGATCTGCACATCCCCTTCCCTGATCACCATTTCCTGCCCGGTGCTGTCCTTATGAACCATCGATCCATACAGGGGGATGGAAATGATCTCCATGTTATCATGAGGATGCGTACCAAAACCTGCCCCTCCGCTGACGATATCGTCATTCAAGACCCTTAATACCCCGAAATTCATCCTTTCAGGATTATAATATCTTGAAAAACTGAAGGAATGCCGGGTCTTCAACCATCCGTAATCATGATATCCGCGCGACTCCGATCTGTGTATAATCTTTTTCATGTTGCCAGTTTTATGTACGACATACAAAGGGTTAAATTTTTTCAGTCCCTGATACTGTTTAAAATTTCATTGATCCGTTCAGCTTCTTTTTCATCACATTTGAATATACTTCTGTTCAATGAATCAAGCCCGCCGTCGATCCTCTCCAGCATGTCAAGCCCTTTCCGAGTGATCAGAACATCCGCCTGCCTCCTGTCTTCCTCACATTGTTTTCTTTCCACAAGCTGTTTTTTTACAAGCTTGTCGATCAACCGGGAGGCATTTGACATCTTATCAATCATCCGCTCCTGGACAAGATTAACATTCGATTGTCTGGGATATTGACCCCTTAAAATTCGCAATACGTTGTATTGTTCCGGTGAAATGCCATGCCCCTTAAAAAACTGAATATGCCTGGACCGGATCAAACTTGCTGTATAGCTGATATTAATCGCTAACCTTTCGAATTCATTGTGAAACTTTTTTACCTTTATGGCTTCTTCAATAGTCATTTTATCTGTATATACGTTATGTGTATATACATGTTTTTTATTCCTGGGGTTACAAGACCTAATAAAATAAAATCATGAGATACATTATCTTCGGAATCGTTCTGCTCGTCGTTATTGCAGGAGGATACATTGCCTACACTTTTATTACAACAAAAAATCACAGCCCGGCTGACACGGTGATCTTCCAGGACCGGGATTTTTTATTGACCATCGATTATTGCAGGCCGTATAAAAAAGGCCGGCTCATTTTCGGAAACGATTCGGAAAAGCCGCTCCTTCCCTATGGAAAATACTGGAGAACAGGGGCCAATGAGGCAACAGAAATAGATTTCAACCAGGATATCCAGGTTGCAGGGAAGCTTCTGGAAGCAGGCAGATACCGTTTATATACCTATCCGGGAAAGGAAGAATGGGTCGTTGTTTTTAATTCCGGGCTCGGCAAATGGGGCTATTCCGAACCGGATGATGCTATGGATGTTCTGCGGATCAACGTTTCTTCACAGGAAGCCGATACTGTCTGTGAACAGTTCCTCATCTCGATCGAACCGGTAGGTACAGATGCAATGGAAGTTAATCTTTCCTGGGACAACGTTCTGGTCCCTATCGCCATTTCCTATTGAACTGATCCCCACATTGTGGATCTGTGAAGAACCCCGGGTGATCTGTATTTTCAGGTCACTTCCCGCCCATACAATGTACAGTCCCCTGTTGCAGGAGCAAAACTGAAAATGTTCGTAACTTTGTAAAAATTGGTCTATGACAAAAAGAGTCGTTGTGGGTTTATCAGGAGGTGTCGATTCAAGTGTAGCTGCATTTCTTTTAAAAGAACAGGGCTATGATGTCATTGGTTTGTTCATGAAAAACTGGCACGATGATACAGTGACCATCAGCAGGGATTGCCCATGGTTGGAGGACAGCAATGATGCCTTGCTTGTGTCTCAGAAACTGGGTATCCCCTTCCAGACAATCGACCTGAGCGAACCCTATAAGGAAAGAATCGTGGATTATATGTTCCGTGAATATGAACATGGCCGTACTCCCAATCCTGATATCCTTTGTAACCGTGAAATCAAATTTGATATTTTCCTGGATACCGCAATGGCTCTGGGCGCGGATTATATAGCTACAGGGCATTACAGCCGGATCGAAAAGATCCGTCAGGATGAAAAAGATATCTACCGCCTGCTGTCCGGAGTCGACAGAAATAAGGATCAGAGTTATTTTTTGTGCCAGCTATCACAATACCAGTTAAGCAAGGCCCTTTTCCCCGTCGGGGAGCTCACCAAACCTCAGGTCAGGGAAATCGCCAGGGAAATAGGTCTGCCCACTGCAGATAAAAAGGATTCCCAGGGTCTTTGTTTTATCGGCAAGGTCCGGCTACCGGAATTTCTCATGCAGAAATTAAAGCCTATGAAAGGGGACATCATTGAAATCCCGGAAGATTTTCCTGCCTATGATGAACTCCCCGTGATGTACAGGAAGGGCAATGTAAACCAGGTATCCCTGAAAGATCTGACCACTGCCCTGGAATACCATCCGGAAGACGGGAAAAAGGTCGGTGAACATAATGGAGCCCATTATTTTACCATCGGCCAGAGGAAAGGCCTCCATGTCGGGGGTACTCCGGCTCCATTATTCGTGATTCAAACGGATACCCACAGGAATATTATCTATACCGGGCAGGGAAATAAACATCCGGGGCTTTACAGAAAAGGGTTATTCGTCAGGGAAAGGGATATTCACTGGATCAGGAAAGATCTTGAATTAACGATTGGTCAGCAGATGAATGTGCAGGCAAGAATACGATACCGGCAGGCGCTGGAACCGGCTGTACTGCATCATGAACCGGAAGGCCTGTTTGTAATTTTTGACCATCCTCAGAAAGGTGTGACCCCGGGACAGTTTATAGCCTGGTACGATGAAAAGGAATTGCAGGGATCGGGAATAATAGATTAACCCGTTTATCAGGAAATGAATTTGAATAACCGGTGTTACGACAATAAATTGATCCTGGCGAAAATATAGGCCAGGTTTTCCTCGTTGATGATCATCCTGTAGAAATCCGAATCCCTGAGCGGCTCAGGATCATAGCCATAATTCTTG
>JAGTVG010000413.1 GCA_018224645.1 Cyclobacteriaceae bacterium | reverse complement strand
AGAAATTTTTTAAAGCAGATCTCAATCGGTACAGGTGCCCTTGCATGGGGGCTGAATGGTTGCACTGCAGAAAAAAAGGAGGAAAATCCTTCTCTGAATCAGCCTGAACAGCGTCAGATTTTCAACATGAGCGGTTTCGCCGCACCAGGAATTGAAACAGTAAGAATCGGGATGATCGGCGTCGGAAGCCGGGGTACCGGAGCGGTTCTCCGGATTTTGCAGATTGAAAATGTTGAGATCAGGGCAATATCGGATAAACGGGAGGAACAGGTCAAAATCAGCCAGGAAAACCTGAAAAAAAGGGGAATGCCGGATGCTGACGGATATTATGGTAGTGAAAATGAATGGAAAAAATTGTGTGAAAGGGATGATGTCGATCTCGTTTATATATGTACCCCTTGGGCCTGGCATACGCCCATGGCCGTTTATGCCATGGAGCAGGGTAAACATGTTGCAGTGGAAGTTCCTGCGGCGAAGACACTCGAGGAAGCCTGGCAACTTGTGGAAACATCTGAACGTACCCGCAAACATTGTATGATGCTTGAGAATTGCTGTTATGATTTTTTTGAACTCCTGACGCTGAATATGGCCAGACAGGGATTTTTTGGTGAAATTGTTCATGTTGAAGGCGCCTATATCCATACACTGCTGGATGCCTTGTTTGCAAAAGATGCATATGCCGATATGTGGCGACTGGAGGAAAACAGGAAAGATGCGAATATTTACCCGACCCATGGATTGGGTCCTGTGTGCCAGGTCTTGAACATTAACCGGGGTGATAAAATGGAATACCTGACCTCCATGTCGTCGAATGATTTCCAACTCGCACAAAAGGCAAAAGAACTGGCGGAACAGGATAATTTTTATGCAAAATATGCCGGAATGAACTACAGGGGCAATATGAACACGAGCATCATTAGAACCCACCTTGGCAAAACGATCATGGTTCAGCATGATATCACTTCTCCCCGTCCCTATACGCGCATTCACCTGCTTAGCGGGACAAAGGCCAGTGCCCGGAAATGGCCTGAACCAGCACGAATCTCGGTCGGCCATGAATGGCTGGAAGAGGAAGAAATGAGAAAACTTGAAGAACAGTATACACCCGAAATTGTAAAACATATTGGCGTCATCGCTAAGGAAGTCGGCGGTCATGGAGGCATGGATTTTATCATGGACTGGCGGTTGATCGATTGCCTTCGCAATGGGTTACCATTAGATCAGGATGTATATGATGCAGCGTTATGGAGCTCCGTTACACCCCTGAGCGAACAGTCAGTTGCCAATCGTTCCAATTCCGTTGATGTACCTGATTTTACAAGAGGTTCCTGGAAATCCAATAAACCTGTTGAACTTACCCTTAAAGGAGGAGGAACCACAAGGGCCAGGCAGCTTCAGACTTCGGCGGCTTTATAAAAAAGAAGCGGGAATACGGGGTGATTTTAAACTGGCCAAAGAAAAAATAACGGATCCCCGGCTGTTAATAGATCTGAAACAGTCAGGAGGAGATGCCGGAGCCTGCACCTGGTTTGTGCGCAATGCAGGAAGGGATGAATTAGATAAGATCTGAACTGTTCCAGGGGAGCTCTTCATTCCCGCACCTGGCTTACACCCAAGATCGGCAGGAATGATTTACACGAAATTGATACTCCCAGGGAGATCCCTGATCACCCTCATGGCTTATGCACAAAGCTTGAGGGATAACGAATGCAAGGATGACTGGGTATCATCCTTGCATTCGTTATTTCTTCGGGGGCACGGAAGGCCTTACCTCGATCTTGCTTGGAAGGGTCCTGGGATTCATCTGCAGAAGGTCGACCACTAGTTCCCCGATATCTTCAGGCTGTATCTTCCAGCCATCACCCGAATTGGGATCATGGTTGTTGAAAAAAGAGGCGACCGAACCCGGCATGATGGTACTCACCTTAATTCCTTCATGACGCAGGTCAAGCATGATGGCCTGGGAAAATCCAACAAGGCCGAATTTACTTGCATTATAGGCAGATCCGCCCGCAAAAAAGTTCGTCCCGGCCAGACTACCGATGGTAATGATATACCCTCCTGTTTTTTTAAGTTCCGGGATCGATGCCTTAACGCTGTTGAACACGCCTGTCAGGTTCGTACCGATCGTTTCGGACCATTGTTCCTCGGTCATCTCTTCAATGGAAACGAATTCTCCCAAACCGGCATTGGCCACCAGTACATCCAGTTTTCCCCATTTAGTGATGACCGCATTCACTGCCTCAACCTGATCCTTAAGATTTCTGACATCTGCGCCGATTCCAATTGCTTCACCCTGCCCGGCTTTATTTAATTTTTCAGCAGCTTCCCTTGCCCTTGCTTCGGACCGGCTCGTAATGGCTACCCGCATCTTCATATCCATTAATACTTGTGCAATGCCATATCCGATTCCTTTACTTCCGCCAGTGATTAATACGATCTTATCCTGAATGTTTTGCATATGATTAATTTTTTGTCCTATTACGAATATATTCGTTTCAGGGGTCAATATGAAATATCGGCAAAGCCCTTAAGATTTTTCCCGCAAGGAATT
>JAGTVG010000412.1 GCA_018224645.1 Cyclobacteriaceae bacterium | reverse complement strand
TTTTGATTATAATTACGGGCATGTAGGCGCAGTGGCCATTGACAAGACCGGTGATCCGTATCCGGATGAAACCCACCGGATCTGCATGGATTCCGATGCAGTCCTTTTCGGCGCAATCGGCCATCCGAAATATGACAATGATCCGGCCGCCAGGATACGGCCGGAACAGGGATTGCTTGCGATGAGGAAAAAGCTGGGATTATTTGCGAATATCCGTCCCACAGCAACATTCAAATCATTACTCGACAGGTCACCATTGAAAAACAAAATTGTGGAAGATGCGGATTTTATTACCATCCGTGAACTCACGGGAGGCATTTATTTCGGAGAGCCCAGGGGGAAATCCGAAGATGGACAGAAGGCTTTTGACACGTGCGTCTATTCGGTTGAAGAAATACAGCGAATTGCCCGTCTTGCCTTTGAATATGCCCGGAACAGGCGGAAAAAATTAACAGTAGTTGACAAAGCCAATATCCTGGCCACCTCAAGATTGTGGAGGTCCACCATTCAGCAAATGGGTAAGGACAACCCGGATATCGAGCTCGAATTCCTTTATGTGGATGCCGCAGCCATGCGGATTATCCAGTGGCCCAAAGGCTTCGATGTGATCGTCACGGAAAACCTGTTTGGTGATATACTTACCGATGAGGCCAGTGTGATCACAGGTTCATTGGGTATGTCACCGTCAGCCTCCATTGGCATACATACCTCTGTTTTTGAACCCATACATGGTTCATATCCGCAGGCTGCCGGTAAAAATATTGCCAATCCCAACGGCACCATCCTGTCTGCCGCCATGATGCTTGAACATGCGTTTGAAATGTTCGGGGAAGCCGGGATCATCCGGTCGGCTGTGGATGCTTCGCTGGCTGAAGGGATGGTTACCGAAGACCTCTGTGACCCCGGGAAAGGTCATTCGACATCAGCCGTGGGTGACTGGATTGCGGAATATGTGGGGAGATAAAACTCATGCCATGACTCCAAGTCATGGCATGAGTTTTATCTCCGTGTGAAGAGATGACATCTTTCCAAACGTAGTCGAGGAATAACGTGTCTCTGTCATCCTGATCCCGCCTGTTGCGGGACGAAGGATCTGATACCGACATTTAACGCGTTATGTGTTCTAAGGACCGGGAGAACGATGATCACGTTTTCAGATCCCTCCTGAGTTCCCCGACTTGATCGGAGATTTCGGGATGACACGGAGAGGTACAAAGATTGAAATCTCATCTCCCCAATGAAATCAGGTTGGCGAAAACCCGGAATGCGCCGGGAACACCTGCCGGCAACTGCCTGAACCAGGACAGGGAAGTATAAACATAATGACCCTCACCGTATTCGGCCACCAGGATCCCTCCTTTCAGCGGATCCTCCCCTGTATCATGGCTTGACATCAACGCATCATACTGACCATCCCACTTAACCGGAAAATAAAGGCCACGTTCCTGGATCCATCCTTCAAAATCATTTTCAGTAATGTCATTGGGTGCATTCAGTGCCGGATGATCCGGAAGCAGAAAATTAACTTCAGCATCTTCCTCTGAAACCCGGACACGTGCCGAATTCCCTGAAAATTCGATCGGAAAGGGCATGATAAGATCGGATTTCAGACCGATGCGCATATTATTGTACTGTATGATCAGATTTCCCCCCTTTTTAAGATAGTTAAGAAACTGATCATGATATCCGGATATGAATTCAACATTATTGAAAGCCATGATACCGAAAACGATGGCATCAAACTGATCCAAATCCAGCAGGCTAATGTTATTTTCATTGATATAGGTAATGTCATACCCTATTTGCGAAAGGCTTTCTCCCACCTCATCACCGGCGCCCATGATATACCCGATCTTTTCCCCTTTTTTCTGAATATCAAGCTTTACAACGGTCGCTTCTGCAGGCAGAAAGACGACCTGCCTGGGGAAATGTTCATATTCAACACTTACCATCCGCCTGTCGAATGATCTTTTCCCGCTCACAGCCACTGCCCTGACCAATCCCTGTGATTCCCCCGAAGGAGGCAAGACGGTGAAAGTTACCGTTATGCTGGATTCAGCAGGAATATTGAATGTTATCTCCTGCGGAGTATGCTGCCAGCCAGAGGGCAATTCCAGATGCAATTTCCCTTCAACAGCCTGGTTCCTGGAGGTCAGTTTCACCTGCATGGTTTTTCCGTCAGCATCCGGAAAAATATATACCCCATTATTTATTTCCGTAAATAATGCCGGACCGACTTCAAAAGGTTCATACTGCTGTCCCCTCATCCGGTCTGTCCAGGTATAAGCGACCGGTATATCGTAAGTGATGTCCTCCCCGGCTATGTTTAATTCTGCCTTGAAAATAACCGGCACATCGTTATTTGCCTTACCTCTTTTCAATTCATCGTTGATGGCATATTCATATCCATTTCTGGCATTCTTCAGCCAGTAGGGACTTGTTTCGGGAACATCATCCGTGAGTTTCCGTGAAATATTAAATTCAACCGGTTCGTTATTTTCCAGGGAAATGTGCATCATTGAATCAACTTCCACTTTTTCTGCGACAATTTTCTTCAATATCACATCCCCGTCGGACCGGTTGGTAAATTCAAAATGGAATTTTACTGAATCTCCGGGACTTGCATAGGATTTATCTGTGGTGGCCTCGAGATACAACCCCAGACATGCTTTGATCAATTCTTCAACTTCCCTGAGCTTTTTTTTCTGCCAGAATTCGTTTTTTACTGTTTTAATCTTTTCCCTGACCCTCAATAAACCTGCCAGCGAAGCGGCCGGATCATTAAAATCATAATCCATGTTGATTGCTTTGATCAGGTTTCCGATATCCGGCCGGTCAACCCGGGACCAGGAAAGATCAATCCGGTCAAAAATGCCTTCTTCAGGTTCTGTACCCTTGATATGTTCAAAATATTCTTTGGATGTGCCCCGGGTCCAGGTTACACCAAATGCCTGACTCCGGTGTTGACTCCTGCTGTCCGCACCAAGCTCGGAATATGATAATCCGCTGATGGGATCATATTCGCCGATATCCACCGAAATTACATGGTCACCCTCCTGGATATCCGGATTCCACCACCTGCCCGTATTCATAAGAAGACGCTCAGGCTGCCATGGATCCACATATTTCAATTGATCCGGAAACACTTCAGGATCACCGGCTTTTTCAAAAGCCTCTTCCGCCAGATCAGCAGAAGCTTCATGCTGACCGTGGCCTGCCCGCTCATCTGCGGGAAAACGGGTGATCAATACATCGGGTTTGAAAATACGGATGACCCAGATCATATCGGATAAAAGGTTTTCCCGGCTCCAGATGGTTAAGGTTTCTTCCGCGCTTTTAGAATACCCGAAATCCATGGCCCGGGTAAAAAATTGTGTTCCACCGTCAATCCTTCTTGCACTTAATAATTCCTGGGTCCTGACAATCCCCAGAAGCTCAGCCTGTTCGGGACCGATGGAATTCTGGCCACCATCTCCGCGCGTCAGGGAAAGATACCCAGTATTGATATGCCTGGCATTTGAGAGATAAGTGATCAGGCGTGTGTTTTCATCGTCCGGATGCGCAGCAATGTAAAGGGCGCTGCCGAGGACATTCAGTTTCCGGATACCCTGGTAAATATCACCGCTGGAATAATGCCTGGGTTTTTGGGATTGTACAGGCTGGAAAAGGATGATTAATAAAAAGATGATCAAAAACGACCTGATATTCATAAACATTTCAGTGAAATACTTTTTTGACAGTGCTCAAAGATGACCAAAAATTCTGAAAAAAATCTGAGGTTGCCCCATTGTCTTTCCGGGCGTAGTCGAGGAATCTGATTAAGACATTAAATGCGTTATGTGTTCTAAGGACCGGGAGAGGACCGACTGCCTGTTCCGCATCAGTCCGGGATCCCGGGATGACACGAAGATGAAAGTAAGAAATTGAGGAAAAAGCACAAAGGTTCATAATCATTAATCATTGAATACTGATGCCATGCCTCCATTGAAAACTCATGCCATGACCCGGAGTCATGGCATGAGTTTTCAATACCGTAAACAAAATGCATTGCAGAAATCCGTAAAACCTGAAGGATTGTAGATATCCCTGACTGAATAGTCGATGGTCAGTTCACCTGCAAAATAAGATCCGGAACCATACACTTCATAATGCCCCACAACCTGCAGGGGTATCCTTATCCTGGAACCAATCACTTCAGCCAGGACTTCTATGCCCACATCATAAAAATTACGGATAAAAATGATGTTAGGATCGTAACGATCGCGGTAAACGTATATTTCATAATACGTCTGAATTCGCAGTGATTCACTCCATTCATCCACCTCATAATTTCCTGTAACCGGATTGGCCGGAATATAAACATCGGTTTCAACATAACATCCCGTGGCGATCAGGATGAACAGAAGCGGCAGCAGTATAATTGTTTTCATCATCTTACAGAACTTATTCCTGAATGATGAAAATCAATTTTAATGCCAGATTTTCATATAGTTGATTATCAATCTATTGAATAATGAATTTACCGGTATAAATACCGGCAGGACTGGTGAGCCTGATCGTATAAAGTCCCGGGGCCATCCGGGACCTTTCGAGGTTCAGGTCAACAATATTATCCGAAAGGAGGGATGGATTCAAGTTGATGGATCCTGCCCACTGCATCAAGCACTGAAAGTTCCATCTCCTGTCTGTTGAACCGGTGATTCACCACCAGCTGGATAGTATTTCCCCGGACGGGATTTGGATAAACCAGAAGATCCGAATCCTTTCTGGAGGGATCCTGGAACGGATCAAATTCAATGGCTATGATCCTTGAATGATCTGTTGCCCCGTCATAATCCGTTTGCCTGATCCTGTAATATCCAAGGCCGATCAGGGGCTGTTCATCGGTAAACTCATAAGCGCTGACCTGGTGTGTTGTCCCTGATCCGGCAATATCCCCTATTTCGATGAAATCCGTTCCATTTCCGGATCTTTCGACCGTAAAAAAATCATTATCCTTTTCTGAAGCTGTTTGCCAGTTCAGCAGGATCCGGTTTTCCTGCTGATTTCCGGTAAAGGATAACCATTCAACCGGCAAAGGATTGACTCCGCCAAGGCCATTGGCCAGGGCAAAGGCACTGAATGAGGTGAAATTATTAGTGGAGGTGATGCTTCCTGCAAATGGGGCGGTGCCGGATCCGCCCAGATCGATCCAGTTTCCGCTTCCGTCATCCTTGGCTATCCTGAGAAAACTTTCTTGCGTCACCTCATCATCGATGTTGTAATACAGCGTTACGGCTGCCGTAGTAACTCCTGTGCCCCCATTAGTAATGGTCCAGTATCCGACATTGGATACATGCGTGCTCCTCCGTAATTCCAGAAAGCGCCGTCATAGTTGTAAAAACCATTGGTACCATCAATTGCGGTAAAACCGTTGCTGCTAACTGTTCCATTATTATAAACAAAAAAATCACAATTGCTGGCATCAATATCCGCAGCAATAGTTAATGTCCCATTGTTGGTCACAAAATTATTCTGATCAGCGTTATCTGAATTAACCTCCAATGCATCATTCAAAACCACCGTTCCATTATTGATAAAACTGCAGTTATCGTCATTAAAGAAAATCCTGTTCAGCGTTAAGGTTGAGGTATTGTTGTTCGTTACCTCTATATCCGTATTGTTAGGTTGAAAATCAAGGTCATTTGTCAGGTTTATTCCTGCATTTCCGTTGATTTCAAGCGTGATATCATCTGCATTCAGATTAAAGTTCGAAATGTTCACTGTTCCACTATTGGTAAAAATATAATCTGCCGAACTGCTGAATAGTACATCTGCAGTATTACCGTTCCTGTTCATCGATCCCCCGGAATCGATAATGATGTCACCCCTGATCAAATCAACATCGCCAGAACCCGTCCACTGCAATATGCCCCCGCTTGTGTGTTAAAAGAGGAGAATTCCTGTGACCGTACCTCAAAATATCCCGGGGGAATATTGGAAGATCCGCTTATATCCCTGGTCCAGTCGGCACCTGAGGGTGAATTATTGTCGGAAGCTGTGGTCACGCCGTCAGTATAGGTTGAAAAATCCTCCTGCCAGATCACGGTCTGCCCTTGGACAGACACTGTGATTAATTATGAAAATATCATACAAAGCAGGTATAGGGAAAGGATTTTCATGCCGGCTAACCTGATTAACATCATTTTTTAAATCTGCAGATCTGAACCACTTTTGCGGGTATAACTTAAAAAATTAATACGTCCCAAAAATAAAAAGTAATCGGGTCCGGGGCCATATTATCCGCATTTAAAGTGTTTTGAAATTATGGAAGTGATTATATCCCCCGGAGGAGGGGCGATAAGGGATGAGGCTGTCTCAAAAGTAAGGACTCAGTTTTTAC
>JAGTVG010000411.1 GCA_018224645.1 Cyclobacteriaceae bacterium | reverse complement strand
GGAGGTTATTTACCGTACATTATACAGATCCAGGATTAAACCCCTGGATGGGTTGTTTTCTTTTCTTGATGATCTTGAAAGGAACCATGTTCCCATGGCCATGGCGACATCGGCTCCTCCCGGCAATATCGAATTCGCGTTCCATTATATTCCTGTCGCTAAATATTTTAAATATCAATTGAATGCCTCCGATATAAAAAAGGGAAAGCCGGACCCTGAAATTTACATTAAATCCATTCAAAAACTGGGACTTTCGCCGGAGGAATGTATCGTATTTGAAGATTCGCATTCCGGGATCAAGGCTGCTCTTGCAGCGGGTGCCAGGGTCATCGGTGTATCCACCACCCATAAACCCTCTGAATTGAATGGGGTAGAAAAAGTGATCCCGGATTTTATCGGAATAAAATATGAAGATCTGTTGAAAATATTGACCGGTGGAATTGGGAACATTAAAAAATGAGGATTATCATTGAAGGTTATTTTGCAGAAATTATTAATCAGGCATAATATGAAGAAAAGTACCCTGCTTAAAGTATTTACATTGCTGATCTTCCTGGGCCATGGATTGATTGCCCAGGAAGCCAAAATAAGTTTCAAAGAGTTCGACCTGGAAAATGGTTTGCACGTCATATTGCATCAGGATAATACAACTCCCATTGTGTCCGTTTCCACCATGTATCATGTCGGCTCGAAAAATGAGGAGCCGGATAAGACCGGTTTTGCACATTTTTTCGAGCATGTTGCATCAAGGCGCACCAAAAACATTCCTGTCGGGGGATTTACCGATTATGTATCACAGGCAGGCGGCACACGCAACGCCTCCACGAATTTTGACCGGACCTATTATTTTGAGATTTTTCCATCCAACTATCTGGAAATGGGCCTCTGGATGGAATCTGAACGGATGTTGAATATGGTTGTTGATTCCACCGTGGTTGAAACCCAGCGGGAAGTGGTGAAGGAGGAAAAAAGGCTTCGTTATGACAATCAACCCTACGGGACCCTCTTGCCGGAAATGCTGGATCGGGCATACAAAGTACATCCATACCGCTGGCCGGTGATCGGCTCCATGGAGCATCTCGATAATGCATCCATTCAGGATTTTATCAATTTCAGGGATAAATTTTATGTTCCCAATAATGCCGTACTTTCCATTGCCGGTGATATTGATATGAACCAGACTGAGTCCCTGGTTAAATTATATTTCAGCGATATCCCCGCCGGTGATCCGAATGAATGGGTGAACGTGGATGAGCCTCCGCAGAAAAACGAGATCAGGGATCTGATTTATGATAACGTACAACTTCCTGCGGTGATTTTTGCCTATCATATGCCGGCGGCGGGTACGGAGGATTTTTATGCCCTGAGCATGCTGACAACCCTGCTCGCAGACGGCGCCAGTTCAAGGATGAACAAAGCACTGGTCGATAACAAGCAGCTTGCAGTCGCTTCGGCAGCCATTCCACTACCCCTTGAAGATCCGGGATTGTTTATAGCCTTTGGGATTGCTAACCTGGGTGTTGATGTCGGGGATCTGGAGGAAGCCATGCAGGAAGAAATCGATAAAGTGAAAGAAAACCTGATCGAGGAACGTGAATTCCAGAAAATCCGGAACCAGGTGGAAAATGATTTTATCAGCTCCAATTCTATGGTGGCGGGGATAGCCGAATCACTTGCTGAATATTACCTGATCTATGGGAATACAAACCTGATCAATACGGAATTGGATAAATTCCTTGCCGTTACCCGCGAGGACATTCAACGGGTTGCCAGAAAATATCTGGTCAACGACAACCGGGTGGTGCTTCACTGGCTGCCCAATTCTTCCCAGTAATCGAGAATAAATGCTAAAATGAGAAAGATAGCCATACATTTCATCATCCTAATATCCTGTTCCGTAGGATTTGCCCAGGTAGACCGTTCCGTGAAACCTGAACCCGGTCCGGCGCCGGAAATTAAAATTGGAGACTACGAAACTTTCGGGTTGAAAAATGGATTGAAGGTGATCGTGGTGGAAAATCATAAACTGCCCAGGGTTTCCTTTTCATTGATCATTGACAGGGATCCTATCCTGGAAAAAGATAAAGTGGGCTATGTTTCCATGGCAGGAGATATGCTTCGCAGGGGAACGAAAAACCGGACCAAGGATCAGATTGATGAAGAGATCGATTTTATTGGTGCTAACCTGAGTACAGGGGCCAATTCGATTTTCGCCTCTTCCCTGACAAAACACCAGGAAAAATTGCTTGAATTGATGACAGACATTCTTTATCATCCGGTATTTCCTGAAGAAGAACTTGAAAAAGTGAAAAAACAGACCATATCGGGTATTGCCTCACAGAAAGATGATCCGGAAGCCATCGCCCAGAACGTAGCCCGGGTAGTCCTGTATTCGAAGGATCATCCTTACGGGGAAATACAGCTTGAAGAACATGTTGAAAATATCACCCGTGAGGATCTGATGGATTATTACAATACGTATTTTAAACCCAACATTGCATACCTGGCAATTGTTGGTGACATCCGTCCTAAAAATGCCAAAAAAATCGTCAATAAATATTTCAGTGATTGGGAAACGGGCGAGGTCCCGGAACATGAGTACAAAAAACCTGAGGCGCCTGCTCAAAACCGGGTAGCCCTGGTTGACAGGGCGGCCTCTGTCCAGACAGTTCTTGATCTATCCTATCCGGTTCATCTGGAGAAAGGGCATCCCGATGTGATCAGGTCAGGGGTTTTGAACCAGATCCTGGGAGGTTCAAGCGCATCCAGGTTATTTAAAAATATCCGTGAGGACAAGGGGTATACATATGGGGCTTATTCTTCCCTGGTTTCTGATGAGCTTACCGGAAATTTCAGTGCCGGTGCCAGTGTCAGGACCGAAGTAACCGATAGTGCCGTTGTGGAATTCATCAGCGAATTCAAACGAATAAGGGAAAATCAGGTTTCGGATGAAGAGTTATTGCTAGCCAAGAATGTCCTGATCGGGAGTTTCGGCCGGTCGCTTGAAAATCCGCAAACGGTAGCGACTTTTGCCATCAATATTGAAAGATATAATCTTCCCGAAGATTATTATAATACCTATGTAATGAAAGTGGAGGATGTGTCATCAACTGATATTCAGGAAATGGCCATGAATTATATCAAACCAGATAACCTGTATATTATCGCGGTGGGAAAAGCTTCCGTTATTGAAGAACAGCTGAAAAAATTCGGGCCCATCACCCATTATGATGCATACGGGAATGAAATCGATCCGTCCAAAGTGAAACTTCCGGCCGGTCTGGATGCAGATAAGGTGATTACCAATTATATCGATGCCATTGGCGGGAAGGAGCGCCTGATGGATGTGAATGATATCAGGTACGAACTTTCGGCGGAAGTGATGGGGAATGAACTTGAAATGAGCATCCTCAAGAAGGATCCGAACCTGATGAAGGTGGAGGTGAGAATGGGCCCCAATGTGGTGAGTACACAGGTTTTTGACGGCGAAAATGCAAGAATGGTACAAATGGGGAATGAAATGGAACCCGATGATAAAATGCTTGAGCGGTTTAGGATCGAAGGACATATGTTTCCTGAACTGAACTATGAACATCTTGGTGTCCGGACAGCATTGGTTGGTGTGGAGAACTTAGAAGGGAATAATGCTTATGCTGTCAATATAACCTATCCTTCCGGGGAAATGGTGACGAATTATTACGATGCCAGTTCATGGTATAAGGTCAGGCAAACACAGACGATCGAATCTCCCCAGGGAAAGGTCAGTACTTCAACCGATTTTTCCGAATTTAAAAATAAGGATGGTATTGTTTTCCCTTATCTATTTAAGATCCCCATGGGAGCCAATATGCAGATGAATGCCGAGGTTGAATCCATTGAAATAAATTCCGGCCTGGATAATGAAACATTTGAAATTGAATAGAGTCACCATTATTTTTACCAAAAGTTAAATTGATCCATTATGAAAAAACAATCCTTTATTATCCCTGTGATGATCCTTGTCGTTTTAGTTGGATTATCATCGCTTACCTTTTTCAATAATCAGCCCACGGAGGTTAGAACTGTTGATATGCCCGACAATGTAAAGGCTGTCGTTGACACAAAATGTTTTGGATGCCATAATGTTGAATCAACCAATGACAAGGCGAAAGATAAACTTCTGTGGGATAAACTGGATGATTTATCCAAAGCGGAATTTGTATCTGCACTTGGTTCAATCGAAGAAGTTCTTGACGAAGATGAAATGCCGCCGGCCAAATTTTTGGAGAAAAAACCGGAAATGAAATTGACGGCAGATGAAAAGATGGTTTTGAGAGACTGGGCTGTAGCAACTGCAGAAAAAATGATGGAGTAAAACATG
>JAGTVG010000410.1 GCA_018224645.1 Cyclobacteriaceae bacterium | reverse complement strand
CAGGTGGAAACCTTCCGAACGGCGTTTCATACCGCTGACTCGTGCCATCATCCGGATTTGTGGGATGAGTAAGCTTTTCCCGGTAACCAAATGTTCTATTTACCGGTATAGGTCAGCCTGTATATCTTGCTTTTAAAATCATCGCTGATCAGCATACTCCCGTCCGCAGTCATTTCCACATCCACAGGGCGACCCATGACTTCTCCTCCTTCACTCAGGAAATTTACGTACTTTAATTCACCAAAAGGCCTGCCCTCATCAAACAATATTCTGGTCACACAATAACCGGATTTTTCGCTCCGGTTCCACGAACCATGGTAGGCAGTAAAAACATCCCCCATGCAATCTTCAGGAAATTGATCCCCGGTATAAAATGTAAATCCATTGGGTGCCCAGTGAGCACCTGTCGACCATGCCGGAGGGGTGGTCTTTTTCGCCAGTTCCACGATGTCCGGCCTGTCCATGTACTCGTACCTGGGTATTTTATTGCCCACGATGTAAGGATGCCCGTAAAATCCATCCTCTACATAATGGTTCAGTTCACAGGGTGGATTATAATCAGTGATCGGCTGTCCGGACAGGCTGTCCTTTTCTTCCAGGTGTCCACCAAACCAGTCACTGCCATGATCCATTCCCCATATTTCATCGGTCCCCGGACGGACAAGCAATTTTTCAGTATTCCTGAGCCCGGAAGCAAAAAGTTTTTTCCCGGATCCATCCATTGAAAAAGACCAGATTTTCAGGCGTTCGGTATCACCCTCTTCCGTAATATTCCCGGAACAGCCTATCGAAGTATAAATACGGTTATTTAAAATCAGGACTGGTCTCCACCAGTGCCCGCCACCCTTGGGTAATCCCCCGTCAGGAATAATGGTTTCTTTCTCATCTGCCACACCATCTCCGTCAACATCACGTGCCCTGAAAATGGCACCGGTTTCCGTGAACCATAACCAGTCCTCATGCCAGGTCATACCATGTACGGTTGGATGGCCATTGACAAAAGTGGCTACGTTTTCGTAATACCCGTCCCCATCCTCATCGCGGCAGGATTTGATTTCTCCACTTCCAGGAAGGGATACATATAAGGTGCCATCAGGACCCATTTTAAGAAAGCGGGGATTTCTGATCGAATCCTGAACAACGGTCAGTTGATAACCATCACGCACTTTGATGAATGCATTCGCCTGTTCTCCGGCGGTCTGATTTTCACAGGAAGCTAAGATCCATGAGAAAATGATGATACTAAAAATAAAGATGGAAAATCTCATATCGTAATTTTTATAAATTGATGACAGTTCAGCTTACATCCATGTTTCATTGGTATATCCTTCCGGCTGGAATTTGATATTCGGCGTTATATTTTATTGAGTCACAAACAATATTCCCAATTTCATTTTAAAAAATATCCGCAGTTGATCAGTCCTAATCCTTTCCGGAAAAAGTTTTTATTGTTCCAGAATGCCCGGCCAGAGTTTCATAAGACCAATGAAACAGTGGCGCAATTTATAAAAAATTATGATATTTTCAGATCATTCATTTCTGAAAACAAAATCACGTGGTCCACGGCCAACATCAAATTGATCGATCAGGTTGCCAGCCGGATCATATCTTAATACGGACCCGTTGGATTGAAATCCAGCTGCATCGGCAATATACAGCACATCTGACTGGGGATCTATGCCAATCCCATACCAGTTACTGCCGGAAACCACCTCCTCGGGTAATTCAACCCTGAGCGGTTCGAACCCATTAAAAATCAATTCAACCCTGTAGACTGTATTTACTGTGCTGAAATCCGGATTATAGGTTTCTGACATAAAATAAATGATATCCCCCCCGCCATTGACCGCTACAGGGCCGCCGGGAGAATAATCTGCAAGATCGAGATCGAATATCAAACTATCACTTTCCGTGCTGATCCCGTTCAATGCACCTGTTGTTATGTATGCCCCCGTACAGATCACCCACAGGTTTTCATTTTTATCCAGGATAAATCGCGCCGGGCCCATGGATACTTCGAGTTCATCGATCAGTGAATTATCCATTACATCATAAACAGAAACAATATTGGTTCCACTGTTGGCCACATATATCTTGTTCCTTACAATTCGTATGTCTTCCGGCCGGGATGCCGTCTCAAATGCTGTCATTGGCATCATCGTTGCAAGGTCATAGACTTTTATGGTTGACTCATTATTGGCAAAATTTTCGTCATAAGGTCCCCAATCCGTGACATATCCCCGGTCCTGGAAACCTGCAAAATACCGCGGGATGTCAAATCCGGAAGAAATGGAAAAAGTTGAAACAAGGTCCTGCGCCCTGACCACTTCCAGGCGGCCAAGCTGATCAACAAGGTATGCATGTTCATCATGGAAACGCATGGATTGCAGGACACCGGCAAAAGGGCGCTCATTCACTTTTTCAAAGATGTTATTTTCGACTTTCAGGCTATCCAGGTCAAAAAAGCTCAATGATCCGTCTCCTTCGGTAAAATTACCTTCATTCAGAACAAATACGCCATGGTTAAATTCCGGAATCTGCATCGGTTCAGGATCTTTATTGTCACAAGAGAAAAATACCGCAAGGGCAGTTGTGAAAATCAAAAGAAATCTCGATTGTTTTTTCATAAATCTTGAGTTAATCATTTTTTAAAATAAAATTGTAGTCCTATCACGTATGTCCTGCCTGGCATAGCCCTGTACAATACACTCTGATAGTCTTTATCCAGCAGGTTATCAATCCTGATATCCAAGGCCAGCAACTGGCGGTTTATCCTGAATTTCCTGGAACCCTGCAGGTGAACCAGAAAATATCCCGGGAGACCGGTTTGATTATCGGTTGTCACAAAGGCCTGACCCGTCATATTCCCATATACAGCCGCTGACCATTGATTACTGGTCCAGGTCAGGTTCATACCGGCAAGGTGAACGGGGGTATAGGGTAACTGATTTCCTTCAGACCTGTCATCTTCATCGCCTGTATCCCCGATGATGCTATGGGTGAGGGAATAAAACCCGTTGAAATCCAGGTCGGTTTTCCCGATGGGAAAGGTTAGACCCGATTTGATCTCAAGGCCGGATGCATTCACCTGCCTGACATTATCCGGAGCCCAGAAATTCCCTGCAGGTACCCACAGGATCCAGTCCTCCACCCGGTAATAAAATCCAGTCAGGCTGATCCGGGCATGAAAATCCGCTTTCAGATCATATGAGATTGTCCCTTCCACATTTTGGCTTTGTTCGGGCTTCAGGTCAGGCCGTCCCCCAGGCTGCCAGAACCGGTCATTTAATGTGGGTACGCGATAATTCAGCGAGGCCTGTCCGTCAAGGATCATCCTGGAGTTTGAAGATAGGGGGATTTCATACTGAATTCCCAGGGAGGGAGCCAGCGGCGGCTCAAATCCGGAAATAAACTGTTGCTTAAAATTGAAACTGATGTTCATGTTCCCGAGCCCGGAATAGACAACCCCACCATAAATCCCGGTCCGGTCCTCCTCCTGTTTATTATCATAATTGTCTGAAACCGCCCCGATATGATTGTAATTCACTCCAACCCTGAATTTCCAATGAGCCAGGTCATGCTCATACCCCAGCTGGCCGATCCATTGCCCGGTTGTAATTAATGATTGCTGATTATACATCAAATAATCCCATAAATACCCCATTTTGGCATCAAAAAAACCGATGGGGGTAGACACATGGTAGTCAGCGGAAATCCGGAAACTTTTATCCTTCTGTGATTCATTCCCATCGGTATTGGACATGGTTGGCTGGATCTCACGGTCCGAATAATTGAACCAGCTTTTTACGGAAAGCTGGGATGATCCGGATGTTATTAAATAAAGGTCCTGGATCAGGCCATATTGTAAAACCGACGCATTTTCCTGTTGTTCAATCGGTTTACCAGGCTTGGTGATGTTATGATATTTGAAATTATTCGTGTTCCGGTTTCTGTAAAATTTGGTGGTGGAAAGCAGATTTTTCCAAGGCTTAAAGGCTGTCTTTCCCATCATCAGATCATGACCGTATCTTCCTCCATAGGCGCTGATATTTCCCTGCACCTTATTCATATTCCATTCTGGTTTTGAATCAAGCAATACCGCGCCCCCCAGGGCCTCGGAACCATACCTCGAGCTGGCTGCCCCGAAATGCAGTTTAACCTGGTCAAAGGCAACCACCGGGAACAGGGAAAAATCTGTCTGGCCGACAGTCGGCTGGTTCACATTGATCCCATTCCACATGACGGCGGTATGACCCGCTCCGGTTCCTCTGAAGGAAACCGACGTCAGCATTCCATTCCCATAGGATTTAAAATGGATGGGGGCTTCCGACCTGACAAGATCATTGAGATTCAGGGTAGAAAAGGATAAAAGTTTCACCGAATCAACGGCATGTATCTGGCTTCCTGCGCTGAACCGTTCAAAAAAGCTGCCCGTTATGGTGATCCCTTCAAGCCGTATGGTATCCTGCTCAAGATCGTCGGCCCGGACGGCGATAAAAATAAAACACAATAAAATAATCAACAAGTACCCGAAACGCATATCCCTGAATTAAATTATGACACATAATTTAATTCAAAGCGTTCATGGATTAGGAAATGAGATGGCTTGTCGCATCAATGCAAAAAGTCGCCTCAGCCTTTTCACCCGAAAGCTTTGAAAGTTTTCTCACGGCAGGTCTCCTGGCTCGCTTAATTTCCCAAGCCTTCCCACCCCGACTGGTCGGGACAGTGGCAGGTGATTGGAAAATCATCCTCAGCATACAGTTGCGGGGACAGCTCCGGAATTCCATCCCGACGAATAGCGGGGTATGGGTACCGGATTCCCTTTTAATCTTTATCCCGACAGGGTCGGGACAGAACCGTAATGTTCCAAAGATAGCTAATTAATCCGGCACGAGTCAAGGACAACGGGGATGAATTTTGGGTTTTCCGAAAAAGAAATTTTAAAATCGTTAAACTTGTAGCAAATTCATTGATCGCATGCCCGGAATATTTCGCATGATTTTTTTTATCCTGCTGACTGCCGTGATTTCCTGCCGGAGCAGGGATACAGGAGAGAAAAACAACTCCTTTTCGCCATTGCAGAACGGGCGGGAATTAAGGATAGACCACAGTACCCGGTTCGCGGTCACCATCCATGATTCATTTAAAAAATTAAAGGTCATGTCGCCCTGGCCGGGTTCGGCCGATACTTTCACCTATATCCTGTACCGTCAAAAAACCGGCCCATCAACCTGGAATCGAGGTCCTGATCTGACGGAGATCCGGCTTCCTGTCAGGAGTATGGTTTGTTTTTCCACAACCCACCTGCCCTACCTGGAAATGCTCGGAGCGGAGGATAAACTTACCGGGTTCCCAACAACAGACTATATAAGCAGTGAGGTTTTCCGGGAACGGGTGGAGGCCGGCAAAATCAGGGACCTGGGACCATCGAATGAAATAAATTTTGAACAATTGCTGGACCTTAATCCCGATATTGTGATTGCCTTCAGCATGAATAACGACATTTCCATGATCAATAAAATAAAACGGTCAGGAATTCCAGTCCTATTCAATGCGGATTACCTGGAAAATCATCCCCTTGGACGGGCGGAATGGATCAAATTTTTTGCTGCCATCCTGGACAGGGAAGAAGAAGCTGATTCGATCTTTTCACGTATTGAATCGGGATATAGCCAAACCAGGCAAAAAATGAACCTGGTGGATAGCAGGCCAGGCGTTTTTACAGGGGTCGTTTACGGCGACACATGGTTCATGCCTGGCGGTCAGAACTACGGATCCATATTTATCAGGGACGCGGGCGCAGATTATATCTGGGCTGAAAATCCTTCACGGGAAATATTGCAGCTAAGTTTCGAATCGGTTTATGAAAAAGCCCGGAATGCAGGTTTCTGGGTAGGTCTGGCCACCTACAAATCATTGAAGGAGATCCGGCAGGCCGACCAAAGATACATGGAATTCAAGGCCTACCGGCTGGGCAATGTATATAATTATACCGCCCGGCAGGGAAAGGAAGGAGGCAATGCCTATTTTGAACAGGGTTATGCAAGACCTGATCTGATCCTCAATGACCTTGCGAAAATTTTCCACCCGGAACTTATGCGCGGACACGAATTGTATTTTTACGAAAAATTATTCTAGAAGAAACCGGGATGAAGAGGGAGATTACCGTATGGGTGTTGATGATGCTGGTCTTATTGATCATCCTGATCATTTTTAATATTTCCCTTGGTTCGGTTTATATTCCGTTCAGTAAAATATTTGCCGCGCTCACCGGGTCATCCCTGGAAGAAAAAGGCTGGGAAAATATCATTTTTCAATTCAGGTTGCCAAAAGCCATAACCGCCATTCTTGTAGGCAGCGGACTTGGCGTAAGCGGGTTGTTGATGCAGACCCTTTTCAGGAATCCCCTGGCCGGCCCTTTTGTGCTTGGGATAAGCTCTGGAGCCAGTCTCGGTGTGGCCATAACCATACTCGCGGGAATGTCCCTCGGAATCGGACTTTCCCAGCTGGGTATTGGCGGCAACTGGATCCTGGTTCTTTCGGCGAGCCTGGGTGCTTTCACGGTTCTATCTGTGGTCATCCTGGTCTCACTGAAGATCCGGGACAGTATGTCATTACTGATCATTGGGCTGATGTTCGGCAGCGCTACCGGGGCGATCGTCAGCGTCCTTCAGTTTTTCAGCAAGGCAGAATCGATCCAGGCCTATCTGATCTGGACCTTTGGAAGCCTTGGCGGGCTCAGCTGGGATGAATTGAAATTATTCATTCCGGTGGTGCTGGTTTCACTGGGCTGGGCCTATACCCTTTCAAAACCATTGAATGCCCTCCTGCTGGGTGATCATTATGCCCGGAGCATGGGCTTGAATATCAGAAGAACCCGGCTGGTCATCATTGTGGTTACCAGTCTGCTGGCCGGTACGATCACAGCTTTTTGCGGACCCATTGCATTTATAGGCATTGCTATACCCCATATCACAAGATTGATTTTCAATACAGCAAACCACCGGTTACTTTTCCCCATGGTCATCATATGCGGGGCCATCCTGATGCTGTTCTGTGATATTATCGCGCAGATCCCCGGCCAGGAATATACACTGCCGATCAATGCCGTGACCTCCGTACTGGGTGCCCCGGTGGTGATATGGCTGGTCATCAGAAGAAAGGATTTCAGTAAATCATTCAGTGGATAAATGGAAAGACCTGACTCTGTGATCGAATTAAAAAATCTGAGCGTCGGATACCGGAGCGGCCGGAAAACCTTACCTGTTCTGGGCCATCTGAATGTAAGCCTGAAAAAGGGGGAAATGGTTTGCCTCGTTGGAAAAAACGGGATCGGTAAATCAACCCTGCTGCGGTCTATCGCAGGGATACAGACCATGCTCAGCGGTCAGATCCTGATCAATGGGAGGGATCTTTCCTCCTACCCTGTGCATGAACTGGCCAGAACCATCAGTCTTGTACTGACTGACAGGATATTTGCCGGCAATCTTAAGGTGGAAGAACTCATATCCTTCGGGCGTCATCCTTACACGAACTGGTTAGGCAATCTGACCTCGTCGGACCAGCAGAAGATCCAATGGGCGCTGGACATATCAGGGACCGGGGAAATCCGGGAAAAATCGATCCATGAACTCAGCGACGGCCAGTTCCAGAAGGTATTGATCGCAAGGGCACTGGCCCAGGATGGGGATATCATCATCCTGGACGAGCCGACCGCCCATCTCGACCTTCCCAACAAAATATCAATATTGAAATTGTTGAAGGACCTTTGCGACCAGACAGGAAAATCAATCCTGATGGCTACGCATGAGCTGGAATATGCCTTCCAGATGGCCGACAGGATCTGGATGGCCATGACAGAAACGGAACTGATGTCGGGCTGTCCGGAGGACCTGATCCTTAACGGCTCTTTTCAAAAACTCATCGACCATGATGCCATCCGGTTTAATATCAGAAATGGGCGCTTTTCCGTAAACCATGAAAAAAAATGGTTCTGTAACCTCGAAGGTGATCCTGCTGCTGTTTTCTGGACCGCCAATGCCCTGCACAGGCTCAGGTGGGAAGTGACAACGGATGAATCCGGAGTGAAAATACAGACATTAGACAAGAAAGGTCATTATCTTTGGAAAATGAACTTTTACGGGAAAGAAACAGCATGTAAGAGTATGGAAGAAGTCGTTAATGTACTAAAAGAACATATGTCATCATGAAAACTTTAATTTTTCCTTTATTGATCCTGCTGTTATACCCCTTTTCAACTGCCGAAGATGAAGTGAAAATCATTACATTCAACATCCGGTATGGAACTGCGGACGATGGCGCCAATTCCTGGCCACACCGGAAGGAGGTTCTTTTCGATCTTGTCAGGGACGAGAATGCGGATTTTCTCGGTTTGCAGGAAGCCATGATTTTCCAGATCGAGGAAATCATCCGGCAATGCCCCGGATACAGTTACGTGGGGAGGACAAGGCAGGCGGATGGCATTACCGGCGAGGCCACCCCCATCCTTTACAGGACGGACAAATATGATCTTAAGGATCATGGAACGTTATGGTTATCTGAGAACCCGGGGGTGCCCGAATCAAAATCGTGGGATACCTCCCTGCCCAGAATATTCACCTGGGCGGTTTTCAGCAAGAAAAATGAGGGTAAGGAGCTTGTCGTCTACAATACTCATTATGATCATCTTGGCCAAACTGCCAGACATGAAAGTTCCAGGGTCATTATTTCCCACATGAGCAAACACTTCAAGGACAGGAATATAATCCTCCTGGGAGATTTCAATGCACTTGAGGAAAGCGAACCCATCCGCTATCTGAAAGAAAATGATCTGATGATCTTACATGACAGTTACCGCGGGTTACATCAGGAAAAAAATGAGAAGGAAATGACCTTCTATGGCTGGGCCGATCACGAGCCGGGCACCGGAAGAAGGATTGATTATATCTTTCATGCCGGTGCTGTGAACCCGGTGGAAGTGTATGTGAGCAATTATCATGAAGGCGAACGGTATCCTTCAGATCACATGCCGGTGGTGGCTACTTTCCGATATTAATTTTGCGGGATGATGCACGCAATTTCCCAAATAAATTGAAATAATTCTTTTTTGGTCCTATATTATGCCGATTTTTCACCAAGCTGATTCATGAGAACAAATTTTATCCTTATTTTTTTCATTCCGGTTATTTTTATTGCCTTTCTGGCGGGTTGCGACAGCTCTCCGAACAGGCAGGTGTACGTAAACAATTATATATCGTATGTAGACCCTTTCATCGGTACCGGTGGTCACGGACATACCTATCCGGGAGCGACACGTCCGTTTGGGATGGTTCAATTAAGTCCCGACAACGGGGAAAACGGCTGGGACTGGACATCCGGCTACCATTATTCATCAGATATGATCGTGGGTTTCAGCCATACCCACTTAAGCGGCACAGGTGTGGGAGATCTCCTGGATATCCTGGTCCTTCCCACCACCAGGCAGGTACCTTTTTCAGAATCCCTGGAAATCGGACCCGATGTTTCACAATATTATTCCAGGTTTTCCCATGAAAATGAAAAAGCTACTCCTGGTTATTATTCTGTTTTCCTGGATGATTCAAAGATTGCAGTTGAATTGACGGCCACAGAAAGAGCGGGATTCCATCGTTACCGTCCGCAGGATTCAGATACCATCACCCTGTTTCTGGACCTGAAATTTGCCGTCAATTATGACAGCGTTGTTCAATCCCATATAAAATACATTAGTGACACATTGATCAGCGGTTACCGGTTTTCCTCGGGATGGGCCAGAGATCAGAAGGTGTTTTTTGCGATGCGTTTTTCGAATCCCATCGAGGAATACAGGTTATTTTCTCCTGATTCCCTGACCCTCGGGGATACGTCCGCCATTCAGGCAAGACAGGTAACCGGTATGTTTCAGTTTTCCGTTCGGGAAAATGCCGAATTGCTTGTCAAGGTGGGCATTTCTTCCGTAAGCGAAGAAAATGCATTGACTAACCTGAATAATGAATTGCCTTCATGGGATTTCGACAGGGTTAAAAACCAGTCCGCCGGAATCTGGAACAGGGAACTTAGCAGGATCAGGGTGGTTTCCGACAATCAGGAGTATCTCCGGACATTCTATACTGCATTATATCATACCATGCTGGCACCCAATATTTACAGCGACAGTCTTGCTGAAAATCTTTATGAATACCGGAGTCCAAATGATGAAATTATTTCGAGCAAAGATTTGGTCAATTATTATACTTTCTCCCTCTGGGACACCTACCGTGCTGCTCAT
>JAGTVG010000409.1 GCA_018224645.1 Cyclobacteriaceae bacterium | reverse complement strand
TGTGTATCAATCCCAATTATTCATTACGATTTGAATTTGTTATGTAAAATTTTATGATTTGTTCAAGTTCAATGTGATACAACAGCACGTAGGACCCATTCCGGTTTATCGGGTTAGATTCCTTCCTTATTCAGGACTCCTGTAAAGTAATCAAGGATCACCTTCTGGAAAAGCAGGGTATATTGTGCCTGGGCGCGGCTTCCGGCAGCATCTACAAAAGTCCCCGTCGAACGTGAAAGTTCCACCAGGTTACCCACCCCTACCTCGTACCGTTCCTTCTGGATGTTATAGGCAGCCTGAGCGGCTTCAAATTGTTTCATTGCCGCATAATATTCATCCTTGGAAGCAACAAAACTCAGGTATGCATTCTGTACTTCATTATAAATCAATAACCGGAGATCCTCCTCCACAAGTTTGGCATTTTCATAGGCCATTTTAGCCCTTGTTTTCTGTGCTACCACCGTATACCTGGAATAGATGGGAATATTGAGTTCCAGTCCATAGCTGAAGATGCTATTGTCTTCGAACTGCGAAGAAAATGGGATACTTACTTCAGGATTATCCTCCATTTTCAGCTGTGAGGAGTAACGGGTCCCTGCCGATCCGAACAGTGACAATTCAGGATAATGATTTGACCTGGCAATATTAATGGCGGCATCCGCAGCTTCCTGTTCGGCAAGGGCGCTTTTGTAGTCAGTCCGGTTATTCATTGCAGACTGATACAGTTCTTCAAGGTCATAATTCCTGACCAGTACGCTTTCAAATCCCCATTCCGGGTCCACCGGTTCAATCTGTTCCGAAGGATCCAGCAACAATGTCTGCTTCAGCCTGGCTTTATCCAGGCGCAACGCGTTCTGTGCCCTGATCATTTCCACCTCAATCTGGCTTACGGTAGCTTCCTGATCTAGCTGATCGCTCAAAGGCCTTGTCCCCGCTTCCACGAATCCTTCAATCTGCCTCAGCGTTGTCGCCTGAACTTCCAGATTCTGTTCCGAAATACGTAACAGCTCCTGGTCAAGCAATACCTGCAGATACTGTTGGGCTACGGCGTAAATGATATCCTGTTCTGTACGTGTCACCACATGTCGCTGGGATTCAAGAAGGGCCTGTGTCCTTTTATTCGAATTAAGCCTGGCAAAACCATCAAAAACGATATACGATGCGCCAACATTCAAATTCGCATTGTCGGTATTGTCCCGGAAACTCGTGCCTGTCACCTGATCGAACTGCTGACCATTAAGGCGCTGGAAAGCTGAATAACCGGCTACTCCCGGAGCATACATGGCCCTGCTTTCCTTCCGGTTGGCAAGGCTTATTTCCAGGTTGTTCTTTTCCTGCCTGAGGTCGACATTATTTTTCATGGCCAATTTTACCGCCTCCTGAAAACTCAGCCGGATTGTATCCTGGGCATACGTTACACCCGTTACATTTATCAGCAGCAGCCCGGAAACCAATATCGCACTAAACATTTGCATAGTTAAAAAATTTAAACTAGGATGCCATTGCTTTTTGAGTCCTGGAATCGCTCATTAAGGCTCCGTCAACAAGTCTCACGATCCTGTCGCCATACTGGGCATTCCTTTCCGAATGGGTCACCTGGATGATCGTCATGCCCTCCTTGTTCAATTTTTTGAAAATCTCCATGATGGAATCACCCTGTTCGGAATGCAGGTTCCCGGTAGGTTCATCTGCCAGCAACAACCTGGGTTTTCCAATGATCGCCCGGGCAACACCGACAAGTTGCTGTTGCCCGCCGGAAAGTTGTTCAGGAAAAAGATCTTTTTTGGCAACCATCTGGAACCGGTCGAGCATTTCAGCAACCATGGCTTTTCTTTCAGAGGATTTTATCCCTCTGTACAGCAGGGGCGTTTCAATATTTTCATAAACCGTCAGTTCGTCGATCAGATGGTATGCCTGGAATACAAATCCGATATGGTGTTTATGCAATTCGGACCTTTTCCTTTCCTTAAGCTTGTTAACAGGCTGATCCATGAATAAATATTCTCCTGCTGATGGTTCATCCAGCATACCAATGATATTCAGTAATGTGGATTTCCCGGCTCCGCTCGGTCCCATAACCGTCACAAATTCACCCTCACGGATCTCCAGGTCAATGCCTTTCAGGATAAAAATCCGCTGGTACTTATTGTCGACATACTTGTCTAAATCTATCAGTCTGATCATTTTGTTTGTTTATTTCAGTTTTTCAATCACTCAGCCAATAAATATGCCAAACAGGAAATAAGGGAAATTTGGCGATAAAGCCGATTTTAGCGTATTCCGCAGAAACCTTTACCGTCCGGTTTTGGGAACGAGGCGTCCGCTGGTGGACAAAAAGAAAGCCGACTTTTGATCGGCTTTCCTGCAAACAGAGAGTTTAAATTTTGGTTTGATTCTGGCATTTAAATTAATCAATATCCGCAACAATTAAAAAAAACTGCACAAAAAATGAATTAATTTGACTCATGAAGACGGGTACGGTTCACTGGATTTCCTGACAAAGGGGCCTCCAGGAAATTTTTTTATTCAATTGGCAGGCATACTGTTTTAAAATGCCCTGATTTTGAAACCAGCCTTTACTTTCATCCGGATGTATGAGTCGTCATCCGGCAAGATCACCAGGCTAACTTTCGTTTATCCTGATCTCAAAGGTGATCTCCGCTGTTTTACTCAGCATATAACTTACCCCGCAATATTTGTCCTGCGAAAGAATTACAGCTTTTTCAATCTTTCCGGCATCAATATCTTCCCCCTCAAACAGATAGGTAAGATGTATTTTATGGTAATATTTCGGATGTTCCTCTGTAAGTTCCGCGGATACTCTGATCTTGAATTCAGTAAAATCTACCCGCATCTTTTTCAATAATGAAACAACATCCATCCCTGTACAACCGGCCAGTGAAAAAAGCAGCAGGGGTTTGGGCCGCGGTCCTTTTCCTTCACCGCCAAATTTTACATGTGAATCAACGGTTACCTGGATTTCGTCAATTGTCGAATCAAATGACATTCCGTCTCCCCATTGGGCAATTATTTCATCTTTCATGGTAAGAATTTGGTTAACGATTAAAAAAGTTTACTCAAACTAACGGCGTGCTCTAAAAATCCAATGCTTTGTAAAATTATATCGAAAAATCCAAAATTTTCAGCTGAGAGATAAATATTTAGGTTCTATAACGAACAGACGATGCTTACCTGAACACATTCAGCCTGAACGCGGCCTTGCCGTTCATGCAGTGTCCGGGTTTCCCTTCCTGCATTCTGCAAATTCCGCGTCCGGTTAACATCAGGTTTCTCCCATTTATATAATATCCGTCCATATCGTTCATTCCTGTCAACCATCGGCAGTAAGAAGCTACGGAAGTAATACAATGATCATTTGTATTTAGCTGTTTTTTCCTCGATGGTCACATCGGCATTATTTCTGCGCTGGATCTTGATATTGACAAGGAGTTCATCTGCCCCGGAATCAAAACAGGCCTGCTGTGCCTGATCCACCACTTTCATTACTGATTCGTAATCACCTTCAATAACAGTTTCGAACGGACAAATCCTGTATTTCAACCCGGATTTCTGAATGACTTCGATGGCTTTATCCACAAGCTGATAAGTGTCCACGGAAGCTGATCTCGGCAGCACCTGTAATGCCAGGTTAATGGTATTTTTCATGTCAAAAAGCTTCGGTTATATTGATGTATATTCCATTGGTTTCTTTCCCGAATCCAATATCGAGACGCAGGTTTACTTTTCTTTTCGGGAGGATCATATATCTTAATCCGATACCGCAGGAAGGTTTGACCTCGGAAAAATCAAATGTATGAAATTCTTCACTGACATCGCCAAGGCCGCCGAAAAAGACAACGCCAAAACGTTTGTAGAACTGCCAGCGGTATTCGGCCTGGAACGCGTAAAGTACCTTATCGCGGTATCTTCCCCGGTAATATCCCCGCATCATTTTATCCCCTCCAAGCAGGCTCAACTGGTGAAATGGCACTTCCCTGTTGGAGAACCTGCCTATAAACTGTAGCCCGACCACCTGGCGCGGAAAAAAAGAGAAAAATTTCATGGCCTCCATTTCAATGATATTGTAATCAAAATCAGAACCCAGATAACTGCGGAAATGACGGGTGGCGATCTCAAAAAAATGACCGCGGGTACAATTCAGGTTAAAATCACGGGTGTCCCACTGGGCTATCAACCCGATACCCGAACTGATGCCCCCTTCCTGTCCTGTGATCACATCATCATCAAGCATCCCTCCTTTTTCCGCTTCAACATTGCCCAGATAGTTTAAATTAAAGATCAGGCCGGCATAAAAATTATCAAAAAACTGGCGCATGACCTGTGACCTGAAATTAAAATTATTGGCATTGAATTGTTCTTCATGCTCCTCAAGGGTCTGATTACCGATCCCGTAAAAATAGTCGGGGAATTTGGCATACAGGAATTTACCGGTTATCCTGTATTTTTCATTTCGCGTGAATATATCATGATCCACATCCACGAGCAACTGTGACCTGAGGGTGAAAATAATGGCTGTACGGACATTTGAGAATTTTGATAAGGTATCCTTCGGGACCGTCTGGAAGAGATTGAATAATACGCCTCCAAACGCAAGGCTTGTTTCAGGAGAATAAAATACCAGAGGAAGGGGTACAAGGTTCCCTTTTTTTATCAATCCGATTTTTTTTTCATAGTGGATGGTATCCTGTACAGGAATCTTTCCTTCTTCCGCCCTTGATCTGCAGGGAATGAATAGGAAAATCTGAAATATAATCAGAGTCAGCAGATATATTTCTCTATCACTTCGCAATTTGAAGCGTAAATTATGAATATTAATTAAATTTGGTATATCACGGTGAAGATTTAACAGAAGAAAAATTTTTAAGTTTAAAAAATCATGCGTCAGCCGGAATCCGATTTTATGAAACGACTTTTCAAATTGATCATTGCATTAATTCCTTTGTTTTATTTTTCATGCCAGTCCGGAGAAAAGGACTACCTCATTCATCGATGGTCGCCGGAAATTCAGCGGAATTTTCTGGGTGAGATGTTCTGGGGCAACCGCCTGCAGGACTGGCAGGTGAACAATGGCCGGCTGGAATGTATCGATGGCAGAGAAGCCTTACGGACAGTGCATATCCTGACGCACGAAATGAGTAAACGGCTGGAACCCTTCGAGGTCACGGTTACGTTGGGAACCATTCATGGGGAATCCATTGGAGAAGATGCTTTTGCGGGTCTATTGCTGGGTGCGGGCCCACTTGACCTGGATTACAGGGGCAGAAGCCTTGTTTCCGGGCACACCGGAAAACAGGCAGGCATTATCGCCGGTATCAACGGGATTGGCGAACCGGTATTACTGGATATGGAAAATAACCTGCGACCCATGGCAAGCGAAATCCCGGTTAACGATCGATATATTGTACCCGGAGAAGGGACCACGATTACCGTCAGGGGTATTCCCGGGGACAATGAATATCATTTATCCGTTAGGGTTAAAACCCCGAAGATCGCCATTGAAGCCGTGATCCCCTCCGGCAGGCTTGAAGGCAACCTGGCCCTTGTCGCCCATCATGGGAATGACGCATCAGGCCAATCTTTCTGGTTCAATGATCTTATGGTTTCAGGACCCAAATTTAACGTCAATTCGAACAGGATCCTGGGGCCCATCGTTTCCACACAGCATAGTTTAAGCAGAAGGATCCTGAACATGTCGGCACAGATGATGCCGCTCGGCAAATCCGATCCGCTGGAAATTACCCTTCAATATAAATTAAAGGATCAATCCGATTGGGAAAATG
>JAGTVG010000408.1 GCA_018224645.1 Cyclobacteriaceae bacterium | reverse complement strand
GAATGATGGCCAGTGCGTAAGGTCCCGCAATGATGCCTGTAATCAGATACCCGATGATGGTGGGCATTTTGATCTTGTTAAATACAAGATTCACCAGGGTGGAGAGTGAAAATATGATGACAATGTCTTTGAGAATCGTCAGGTCCATTTCTATCTGATTGGTTCCTTGGTCAGTAAATATTTAAAGTGCAAATTGTTTTTCTAAAGATAGTGCAAGGAATCCAAAGGATCATTATTTCTGCCATCCGAATATGAATACCAGGCGCTGCAATTAAGTACTGGTAAGTGAAAATCGTAATTTTTGGACATGAAATTTCATCTGATCTCGATCTCATCGACAAAAATTCAGGAAGGCTCGCCGGCTCCGTGATGCCCGACCGGCACCTCTCCCCTGTTTGGCCCCACAATTTTGATATAACGGAAATTTACCTGGGCTAATGAGAGATTAAAATACTGAATATCATTTGCTTTACTTTTCCTGGTCAGAGGGCTTGTATTTTTCACCCCGCACAGCCATTTATAATTCTTTCCATCCGGGGCATAAACCGGCAGTCCGGAAATTTTTTCAGAAATGTATAAACCGCGTAAAGGGTATATTTCAGATTGCCACCGGCAATGGCATAATCTGATCGACCTTCATGCACAAGCATAGGTATATAGGGGGATTTGCGTGAAATTAGCCATACGGGAATAATTAAAAGAAAGAAAAAGAATTTCACTGGAGTATTTTGCTTTTGAACTGAAAAAGTTACAGTTTAAATTTACGTTAAACTAAATTTCTTCTCCAATGAAATATATTATCCTTCTCCTGTTTCTGATTTTTTGTTCGTTCGCCTTTTCACAACAGGCTGATTACACAGTTGATGCCCTGGTCACACCCAAAAAAGTAGCTAAAACCCTGCGTGTTGGCGGAACTGATGCCGATATCAGGGGATTTGACCGGCAGGCGATCCAGATGGCCATTGAGGCAGTGGCCGAGACGGGCGGAGTGGTCAGGCTGGATCCAGGCACTTATCATCTACTGGCACCGGTAAGCCTGAGATCAAATGTACAACTGATCGGCTCAGGGAGGGAAACCATTTTAAAAAGAATGGAAGGTATCCAGACACAGTTTATTGTCGACGCCGATTACGGAGAATTGAAACTGACCGTGAAAAATCCTGATGGTTTTCTGCCTGGCATGAAGATCCAGGTTACGGACGAGGACCAGAATTCCTGCTGGAATGTATCCACGGCCTATATTATTGATATCCAGGATAATGTGATCTATATCGATGATCATCTGATCCGGGATTACCGGGCTGACCGGGGAGGACTCGTATCCAATGCGAGTTCGGTTATTGAAGTTATTGGAGCCGAAAATGTGGGGGTGGCCGATCTTACGGCCGATGGGAATATGCTGGTTAATTTCCTGTCTGACGGTTGCAATGGAGCGGGCGTTTACATCTTTAAATCAAAAAATGTAATAGTGGATAACGTCCATGTAAAGGATTTTAACGGGGAAGGGATCAGCTGGCAGATCACTGAAAACGTGACGGTCAGAAATTCTGAGATCAGTGGTAGCGGGAATATTGGCCTGCATCCGGGTACCGGTTCGCCCCTTTCCACCATCGAGAACAACGATGTACATCACAATAAGGTGGACGGGCTTTTCATCTGCTGGCGGGTACATCACAGTGTTGTCAAAGGAAATAAATTTCATCATAACGGACGGTACGGGATCTGTACGGGGCATAAGGACAGTGACGTTCTGTTTGAAGGTAACCATGTATACAACAATGGAAGCGATGGCATTCATTTAAGGGGAGAACGTGAACCCAATGCACCGCACAGGAATACATTTACCGGGAACATCATTGAGAACAATGGCATGGGTGGCAGTGGATATGGTTTTTCAGTTAATTCCCCTGCCAAGGACCTGATCCTTAAGGATAATACCATACGGGATACGGAAAATGGTACTCAGAAGGCTGCCGTTTTTATTTATGAAAACGGCTCGGAACCAAGGATGGAAAACAACCGGATCGAAAAACATGCCCATGGGCCGGTAGTGTATGAAAAAAAGTGATAATTAATTCCTGATTCAAGCATTTCAGGAAAAAACATACTTTTTTAAACATCTGTATCATTACGGACAGTGATTTGCCGGATTTTAATATTCGATGGTGCCAGGTTCCCCCCCCATGACATTTATGGGACGGCCCTGAAAAAAGCACGACCCTGGTGGAGTCGTGCTTCAGTTTTTGGTTGGTTTGGGAATAATCCCCGTAAAAATTCTTAATTAATGCTTATCAATTCAACTTCAAATACTAAAGTCTCATTCGGACCGATATCCCTGCCAGCACCCCTTTCACCATAGGCCAATTCAGAAGGAACAAAAATTTTCCATTTCGAACCTGCCGGCATCAATTGCAATGCTTCCTGCCATCCCTGGATCACACCATTTACCGGGAAACTTACAGGTTCGCCGCGGTCAACGGAACTGTCAAATACGGTTCCGTCAATCGTTGTTCCATGATAATGAACACTCACCGTGTCATTTTCCCCCGGTTTTGGACCAGATCCTTCTTCGAGAACTTCGTATTGAAGTCCGCTTTCAGTTGTGACTACATTTTGCCTGCTTTTATTTTCCTCAAGAAATGCCAACCCTTCCTGCATGCTTTCCTCCGCATTGGAAGACTGCAGGTTCTGAAAATA
Organism: Cyclobacteriaceae bacterium; assembly: GCA_018224645.1. Classification (GTDB taxonomy): domain Bacteria; phylum Bacteroidota; class Bacteroidia; order Cytophagales; family Cyclobacteriaceae; genus JAGTVG01. Next base: position 3,070 of record JAGTVG010000408.1, on the reverse strand, counting down.
TGTATTGATCAGCATACTGCAGGTCATCTCATCGATTTTCAATGAATCATCTTCAAATACATCAGAAAAAGCATTGGCCATCGCTTCAATATTGAGTTCATCCATGCCCTGTGACTTAATATTCTGTGCAATATTGACACCAAGACTGTAGCTGACGCTGTCGATCTCATTTCCCAGTTGAACCTCTTTTCCTGACATTTCTGATCTGTCGCAGCCCGAAAAGAGCATAAAACCGGCTGCAAGAACCATAATTGATAATAACTTCATTTACTTAATTTTTAATTTAAGAGGGCAAAAGTACAGGATAGGAATCAGTTTAAATACAAATGGAGGCTTTATTTTATGTTTTTTGCAAGATTTTATATTTGATCCCGGAATCTTTCTGATCTCAAACTCATGCCATGGTTCCGAGTCATGGCATGAGTTTCTGATCACTCTTTTCTGCCCGGATTGCTCATAAAGGCAATGTGTTGGCTGTCTGGTGACCAGGAAGGAACATTGATCGTCCCCTGTCCGCCATACAGGTATGCAATTACCCTGGGGACTCCACCGGATACCGGCATCAGCTTCAATTCCACCCTTTTATATGCAGGATGATCATTGGCCGGTACCTCAGGAGGGAATGATATAAACACGATCCATTTTCCATCAGGCGAAATATGAGGAAACCAGTCCTGATTTTCATCAAAAGTGACCTGCTCCTGGGAGGAACCATCCGGTTTCATACGCCAGATCTGCATGGTGCCTGTAACACTTGAGTTATAATAAATGTATTTACCGTCCGGGGTATACTCGGGACCATCCGCATGGGCCTTTTTATTGAATGTCAATTGTTCTTCATTACCGCCAGTGATATTTTTCCGGTAGATATTGTATATCGAAGTATCCCGCTGCGCTACATATACTACCTCCTTGTTGTTGGGTGCCCATCCATGCCAGTAGGAAGGGGTTCTCTCCGTAACCTGCTTCGGTTCCCCTCCCGTGACGGGCAGCACGTAAATGGTGGAACCCCCTCCCGGGAAACCTTCGCGGTGATGGCTGATCGCCAGTTTCTTGCCGTCAAAAGAGATCCCGTGATCATTGTTGTTCCTGTCGGCAAATCCGGTATTCAACAGGACCGGCTCCCCTCCTTCCACAGATATTTTATAAAGTTTTCCCATGCTGTTGAATAACAGGTGGTTGCCATCCGGCATCCAGTTCGGGGCCTCGAAACCGGTATCTGATTGATGAATGACCTTCCTTTTGCCATCAAAAACATTCATTATTTCGAGCCTTGAACCAAGAAAGCCCTCTTCATAGGGATTGTATCCTTCCAAAACCGGCTTTTCGATCCTGACATTCCATGCTTTGGCCTCCTCAATGACCTCAGGGTTATGCGAACAGATAAAAATACCGGCAATGACCTCATCCGGCATGTTTTTCAATGCCTGGCTGCCTACCTCCTGCAATGATTCACCGGGATAAGCGACCCGCATGGTGAATTCCCCGGCTTTCCGTTCCAGCTGTATCACCTGTACATTGGTTTTTGCAGAAAAAATCTGATCCTCAGGATCCCGCATGGCCTGTCCCTTACCGGCACGCCATTGCAACACGGTCAATCCATCACCATGGTAAACAGCACTCATGTGAACGGCATCCTCAGCAGTTGATTCCCGCACCATCCACCCGATCTTACGGTGGGGGTCCACTCCCTTCCCGATGAACTCAAAATTGGCGGTGAGTATAAAATCTCCGCGGAGTTCATCATAGACATAGTGAAATTCATCCCTTTCGAACCAGATATTATATCCGGAACCTTTGATGGTATAGGTCTGTGTTGATTCATTATAGGCAGTTGAACCCGAATTTTCCGGATTACCGAAATCCCCGCTATGCTGAAAAATTCCCAAATTTTTTTCCTGGGCAAAAGAAATATTCATAAATGTCAAGGTACATATAAGGATAAGCATTGATTTCATGTGATTAAAATTTTAGAAAGAAGATTTAAAAAAGACAAATATAATATTTAACCTGGTGTTAATCGATGTTCGCCTGAATCTCCCTGTGCTTTCCTCAAAACATTTCAGGAAGGGTTCCCATGGGGTGGTAACTTCTTACATGGCAATTATCCGGCGTTCTTCCCCTGGCCGGGTGACAACCCTGAAAAATACGTTGAACCGGAATGGTAAAGATCCCGTCCAACCTCATGAGTTATGCCGGATTCGACCAGGAGATCATTTCAAAAATCAAAAAACAACTCCTGAACGGTAAAAAGGTCACCATAACCAGCAGACTGCTTGGTACTCTGCAGGGCAAGGGTATAGATGAATTCGCTGAGATCCGGCTTACCGGACGTAAAGCCCTGGTGAATGATTTTATCGCCGGCAGGAATCGAACTGGCATAACAGATAAGATCCTTATCCCCCAGGTCCAGTATCTGACCAATGATTCGTGGGAAATTGTTTCCGGGCTGGATGGTCCAAACGGATGGCCCATCCTGCATGATGCTGAATACGCAGATGGAAGTCTGTATATTCTGACGATCCCTGATAATTTTGCCGATCTTTTTAAACTGCCTGAACCCGTGTTGTCCAGGATCCGGTCCATGATCTCGGATCACCTGAGCGTTCAACTGGAAGCACCAGGAAATATCGGTATATTCCTTTATGATAACAATACATTTGTTGTTGAATCATTTTCTGATGAAACTCAGGAAATAAGAATCCTGGCGGATAAGGAATTTTCAGCCCTGACCGATCTAAGCAATAACCGAAACCAGATTGGAGTCACCAGGGGAGCCCAGGGTGGCTGGAGTGAGGCAAGGATGCCGGAAAAAATAATGTTTGAGGTGGAAATGAAACCTCATTCATTCAGGGTATTCAGGCTTGTGCCATAGCAGCCAGCTGTCCTGAAATTAACCTGATGAAGCTGAACGGCTCTGTATGATCAGCCTAAAACGATACGTGCGAGGGAAAATAATCAGCCTTTCACCCGGGTGGACAATTTTTACATCTTAGAATAATCCAAAAAAAAATCACTTTAATCATTAAGTGCCAAGCCGGATCTGCTCATGCTGCTGAATAAAGAAAAT